>CAMDFJ010000030.1 GCA_945897435.1 Candidatus Kuenenia stuttgartensis
TCGCAACCCGGGCTCGCGTGGAAGCCGTACCAGACCGGGCTGCGTTCGAATCGGCGGAGGTCGAAAGGATCCGCGGCCTGGTCGCCGGCATGATCCCCACCACAACCGATCCACAGGGCCGTCAGGTCACAGTCTCCATCTACCCCACCATGGGGTCGCAGAACGCTCTCCCGACGGCCTCCCCGACAACGCCTGAGCCTGCTCCGTCAACAGAGCCGCAGGGCCCGCAGCTGAAGGCCTCCGCTGACAGCATGTCGCTGTCGCAGATCGCGGCCGGGATTGTCAGCGGTCAGCCGCGGATCGATCCGGAAAAGCTTCCCCGCGAGTTCTGGCTGGCCGGAATGAGCGTCTGCATCGGACTGCTCGCCGGCCTGCTCTGGTGGGCCGGCGCCCGCCGTCCATCGACGCCCGTCGCCTCCCGGCAGGCCTATCCGCAGATTGACTGGTCGGGCATCGACGAACGCGGCCGTGATGAATCACCCCCGCGAAGGGCCGCAGCATGATCGGAGTCGCCGCAGGAACGAGCCGAGCCGACCGCTCGCCAGGCCGCGACTCCGCGTCGGTCCCGCTGCTGCCGACGGCCAGACCTGCAGCCGTCGTTCTTGCGATCCTGATTCAAGTGTCGGCGGCAATGCCGACCCTGGCCTCCGGGCCTGATCCCGCAGCCATTGCGACGCCGCCGGCTCTGAGTGCACCGCCAGAGGCCGCCAGGCTGGTTGCGCCCGTCGCCCTCGAGCGGCCCACGACCCAGCCGACGCCAGCACAGTCGCCTCGCCGCCCGGCGCCGGCCACCATCGACTGGAGGCTGATGCTCGTTCTTGTCGCCGGATTCGCTGCGATCGGAGGACTGCGAATACTGTCGCGACGCCAGCAGCCAAGGCTGCCGCCGGACGTCTTCGACGTGCTCGGTGAGGCGTCGCTGGGCGGACCACACTCTGTCCGGATCGTCCGCTTCGGCCCGAAGACGCTGCTTGTCGGAGTCTCGGCATCCGGCTGTCAGACGCTCGCCGAATTGACCGATCCGCAGGCCACGGCCTGCATCGCTGCCGCCTGCCGGGGCGTCCAGCCGCCGCTGCGGCCGCGCCCCGCCTTCCCCCTTCGTTCAAGCGCCGCCATCGCGATCCTGCTGGCGGGCAGTCTGGCCGTCTTTCTTGACGAGAACTCGGCTGCCGCCGAGCCACTGGGCGAACCAGCCGCTGTGCAGCCCGTGGCGCCGTCTCCGCTGGCACCGCAGCCGGCGGCAACTCCATTGACGGCAGCCGCCCAACCCATTCCGTCCCAGGCGGCTGCATCCCCGGCCGACCGATCGCAGCCCGGCTGGGCCGCGATGCTCAGCGGCATGCTCGAGACCCGCTCGCTCGATGCCACGCTCTCGGCCGCACTGATGTTCGGTGTCGCCAGCCTGGCGCCCGCCGTGCTCCTGATGACGACCTCGTTCGTGCGGATGTCGGTCGTGCTCTCGCTGCTGCGCCAGGGACTCGGCACACAGCAGCTTCCGTCCAACCAGATCGTGACCTCGCTGGCCTTGTTTCTCTCGGCGATGGTGATGTGGCCGATCTGGACGCAGGCCTATCGGGATGGCGTCGAGCCCTACCAGAAGGGAAGGATCGAACTCTCCGCGGCCTACGAGAAGGGCACGCTCCCGATCCGCCGCTGGATGGCGGGCCAGATCGAGCACTCGGGCAACCGCGACACCATGCTCCTCTTTCTCTCCAGGCATCCATCGGCCCCGAAGCAGGTCGCCACCTATGACGACGTTCCCGTGGAAACGCTGCTGCCGGCATTTCTGGTGAGCGAACTGAAGACCTCGTTCGCGATCGGCTTCCGACTGCTGCTCCCGTTTCTCGTGCTCGACCTGCTCGTGGCCACGCTCGTGGTGGCAACGGGGCTCGTGATGCTGCCACCGACGCTCGTCTCGCTGCCCCTGAAGCTGCTCGTGTTCGTGATGGCCGACGGCTGGTCGCTCGTGGTGCAGTCGCTGCTCGACAGCGTGCAGACCAGTTCGGGCTGACTCTTTCAGACGGAGCCGATGATCCGATGTCCGAGTCCGACCTCGTGGAATGCGTGCGGCAGGCCCTGCTCTCGGGCTTCTTCGTGATCGCCCCGCTGCTCGCGGTGGCATTCCTGACCGGCGGCCTGATGGGACTGCTCCAGGCGGCCACCGGAATCCAGGAGCAGGTCGTCGGCCTCGTGCCGCGGCTGGTCGCGATCGTGGCGGCCCTCGTGCTGCTCCTGCCCTGGATGCTCGAGCGGATGGTGGAACTCGTCCGCTTCTCCGCCGGGGTGCCCTGATGGAGACAGTCCCCGTGGCAGTCCCCCTGGCCGAAACGCTGGCCGTCGATCCGACCGCGGCTGCGGTGGTGGCAGCGGGACTGGTCGCCCGGATTGCGGCGGCACTGTTCGCCGGCTCGACGATCCTTCCAGGAATCTCCGCCCAGATCCTGACGGCCCTTGCCCTTGCCCTGACGGCGGTCTCGCTGCCGACGGCCGTCGTCCAGACTTCGCCGACTCAACTGCCGGCAGGCACGGTGGCGGTCGTCTTGATGCTCTTCGGCGAGATGGTCGTCGGCGGCGCGATGGGGACTGCAGCCGCGGCGATGCTGTCGGCGGCGGGCTGGGCGGGGGGGCTCCTCGGCAGCGTCGCCGGCCTCTCCTGGGCCGACGACTTCGATCCGGACGGGGATGCCCAGTCGGCAGGGATCGCCAGGCTCGCCTGGTGGATGAGCTGCGGCGGCTTTCTCAGCGCCGGTGGCCTGCAGGGAATCTGCGTCGCCATCCTCGACGGCATCCGACACCTCCCCGTGGGTGCGACGCTCGGGAACGGTCCGGAACAGACGCTGCCGCTGTTCGATCTCGGTCTGCGGCTCCCGGCGGTGGCACTGGCGGCCGCCGTGACACTCGCCGTGCCGGGGCTGGTCGCGGTTCTCTGCTTCCATCTCACGGCCGCGATCTGCATCCGGGCCGTGCCGTTCTCGCCCGGACCGGGACTGCTGCAGGCCTGCGCCGCACTCGTACTTTTGGCCGCAATCTCCCTCGGGGCCGACGCCTGGTCGAGCGGCTTCTGCAGTCTTCTGCAGGGACCGCTGGAAGACTGTTTCCTCGCCCGCTGACCTTCCGCGGAGGCATCTCCCATGTCCGCTGCAGCCGAACGGTCGATTCCGGCAACGCCACGTCGCCGCGAGGCGGCCCGGAGCCAGGGCATGGCCCCCTCGGCTGCCGCCCTTGGCTGGGTGGCGATGGTCGCGGCGGTCGTGTCACTCTTGCCCGAATGGTGTCGAACGACGGCCGACGCCGCGGCGGACATGATGCGGCAGAGCCTCACGGCGGCCGTCCGGGAACCTGCAGGTGGTCAGGACACGGCGATCGACCTTGGCGGGCTGATCAGTCCGTCCACAATTCTGCCGACGGCGGTGTTGGTTCTGGCCTCGGCATTCTGCGGGCTCACCCTGCGGTTCCTGCTTGACGGGTCCGCCTGGCGACTGGCCCACGCGGCACCCGATTGGCGGCGGGTCGATCCGCTGGCGGGGGTCCGACGAATCGCATCGCTTGGCACGCTGCGGGCGGTGCTCTTCAACGGCTGCTGTCTGGCGGGAATCGTCGCCGGCGGGGTGTTCGGTGCGACGCCGCTGGTGCGGCTCCTCGCAGATGCCGACCTGACTGCCGATGCCTCCCGCTGGCTGGCAGCAGCCCGGGGAACGCTCCTCTCCGTCCTCGCGGCCGCGGTGGCGGTCGCGGCCATGCAGTGGGCGCTGGCCCGACTCCGGTTCGAGCGGCGGATCCGCATGACGCCGGAGGAGTTTGAGGATGAAATGCGGGGCATGGAGGCCGATCCGAAGATCCGGCTCATGCGTGGGAGGCGGACTCCAACTCCGGTACCTCGTACCGATAACGATCGATGAACGGCCGCCAGCGGGATTCAATCTCACGGACGATCCGCGGATCGTGGTGATAGGTGTTGGTGCGATAGCGCTTCATCGACCGGGCCTTCTCCTCGAATTCGGGGAGCACCCGCTCGAAGTCGCCGAGTTCGAGTGCCTCGTAGGCCGCCCGCAAACGGCCCACGGGATCTGCGACGAGATCCTCGTAGCGGACCTCGTGAAGGCTGCCCGGCGGCAGCAACGCCCGGTCGCGTTCGAAGGCGGCGTACATCTCGTCGAAGGCGGCGAACACATACCCCTCGAGCCTGTCGCCGGGGTCGACCTGCAGGGCCTGCGACTGGTGGAGCGATCTCCAGAGCCGCATCGTCGAGGGGAAGACGACGAACGGATCGCGGACCACATGCAGGAATCTGGCACCCGGAAACATCTCGGCAAGCACCGCCATCCGCGCCGTGTGTGGCGGGCTCTTGAGGACCGGCCGTCGGGGGTCGCGAACGGCGAGGATCCCGAGGAACCGCCGCATCGTCGCCTTCCAGAGCGTTCGCTCCTCCTCGCTGAGCGTCTTCAGGTCGAGGGCCTCGGGCCGGTCGGAGGAGGTCACCGGAAAGGCCATCCTCCGATAGGGCGACGGAGCTCCCATGTTGGCGAGTGCAAACTCGTCTTCCTGCGGCCGGTGCCAGCCGGCGGAGACGTCGTCCATCGGTCGCTTGGAGGGCATGATCCAGCTCAGCGCCGACGTCACCAGGCTCTCGGTCAGGAGAAAGTGCCCTGGCGCGAAGCACTGGTAGGTGGTCGGACAGCAGAACCTTTCATCGAGCATCAGCATCTCGTGCAGGAGCGTGGTGCCCGATCGCCAATGCCCGATGATGAACAGCGGCGCGGCCGTCGGGGGCGGGTTTCGCAACTGGCGGCGGAATCGGGCCGTCGCCAGCGGCTCTGCCAGCGAGTTGAAGGCGGTTGCGGCGGTGATCGTGCCGACGAGCCCCCAGCGGGAAGGCGAGGCCCGGTAGCGATGCTCCGCGATCAGGTCATGCCAGACACCGAGCGGCATCCCGTGCCAGAAACGGGGACTCCACCAGGGGTAGGCGTGAAACTTTTCCTTCGCGACGGGAGCGGCGGGCGATGTGGATGCCATGCACTCAATCCTACCGTAAACGACCCGCGGTCACTCTGCCCGTGGTTTGTCGCCGGCGGAATCATCGGCGGCGACCCGCACCGGCAGGGAGGCCTGCTCGATGGCCGCGACGACGGCATCTGCAGCCGTCGGGCCTCTGGCCCGGAACCGCTCTCGTCCGTTCGGGTCGCAGACGACGACCGTCGGAAAGACGCTGACATCGAACCGGCGGCAGATGGCGGCTTCACGGTCGGCGTCGATCATCACGCAGACGGCCTGTCGCGAGATCTCGACGAGCCGCGGGTCCCGGAGCGTCCGCTGCGACAGTTCGGCGGAGAACCGGCACCACTCGGCCCGAAACACCAGCAGCAGTGGCTTGCCATCGGCAATCGCCCGCGACCGTCCGTCCTCGTAGCCGCCGACGCATTCGATCTCCCGCACCGGCGAGCGGGCGGCGTCGAGCGTGGAACGATCGACGAGCCGACTGCGGACGACAGGACGGACGATCTCATCCCGGACATCACAGCCGGCCACTCCGGTCAGGCTGAATCCGACCAGCAGCGAGATGAGCTGAAGCGGTCTGGACGTTGGGAGTGGATAAGACATGACGGAATCTGCCGCAGAGGAGGGGAGGTTGGTAGGGGCAGCTGGCCAGCCAGGACAAGTGCGGTTGGGCCGTCCGGCCTGACGGCAGTCAACCCGGGAGAACCAGACAAGATCGGCAAGCGGCCGACGGCAATCCGGGGGGAGCCGGGTGGTTCCGGTCGGGCGGCCGGAAAATCCGGCTGTTGCTCCGGCCGCGACGGGCGATAGAGTCCGCCCGCCGTGAGCCAACACCCCGCCAGGTTCGGGTTTGGGATCGTCGCCGCGATCGTCGTCGTGGCGGCTGGATCGGGGTGCAGGCTGGTGCGTCGCGGAACTGCGGCACCTGAGGCGCTTGCAGCGGCGCGAACCCTCTCCAATCAGGGTCTGTCGGCGGCCGACGGCAACGATCTCGTTCGTGCCGAGGGCCTTCTCGAACAGGCGGTCAAGAGCTGCCCTACCGACGTCGATGCGCGGCGTCACTATGCCGATGTGCTCTGGAAGCGGGGCGAGCGGATGGAGGCTGTGACCCAGATCGCCGAGGCCCTGCGGCTCTCACCCGGCGAGGTCGGCCTCTGCATCGATGGCGGCCGGATGTACATGGAACTTGGCCTGCTCGACGACGCCGACAGGCTGGCTGCCGCGGCGGTCAGCGGCGGGCCGCGGTCGGCTGCCGCATGGCACCTGCGGGGACAGGTGGCGATGGCCCGCGGCCGCGACGAGGAGGCCCTGGCCGACCTGCATCGCGGATTGGCGCTCGCGCCCGATGATCGCGACCTGCTGCTCGACACCGCCGAGGTCTACCGTCGGCTCGACCGCCCGCAGCGGGCCCTCGCCACGCTCGCCATCCTCGGCGAGACCTACCCTCCCAATCAGACCCCGGCCCATCTGCTGGCGCTCGAGGGCATGGCCCAGGAATCGTTGGGCCGCAGCCACGACGCCTGCGAGAGCTATCGGCAGGCGATCGCCCGCGGCGACGCCTCGCCCGAGATCGCCCAGCGGCTCGCCGCCCTGACTGCGGCCGACGCCGACAGGACGAACGGCGTCATTCGCCGGTAGTGGTGCGGCCGGTAAGAAGGTCGAAGGCGCCGATCGCGGGAACGAGCATCGCGAGTGTGGCAAACCCGTAGGCGACCGCGGCCACGAACAGCACCTGCAGCGTGTTGCCCTGAAGGAATCCCGTGATCGCCACGAACGTCAAAGCCGGCAGCATCGCGGATGCCCAGCCGATCGCAGGCGAGGGATTGCGGGCAGCGAGCGCTGCGTAAAGCCCGACAGCGCCGCCGACGATCACCGCCAGGAACGGGGCCAGCTGGAGTTCGAAACTCGAACCGAACGCGACCATGATCCGCATCGCCGTGGCCACGCCGACAAACAGAAATGCGACCGTTCCGAGGGCCACGCCGATCGCCCGCCGCGACGATTGGTAGGAGAGGCCGACATGCAGCCCGAGCACGGCAGCGAAGAAGAGCAGGATTCCCATTCCCAGGCAGAGATAGATGCCGTCCTCCAGACTGGAGATGCCGGTCGCCACGAGCGCGGCGCAGAGCACCAGCGGCAGCACCACGATCTCCCGGGCCACGGCCAGCACACCGAGCAGTTTGCCCCAGATGAATTCGCCCGGCTCGAGATCGCTGACGAGCAGCAGGTCGAAGGTGCCCCGGTCGCGTTCGGTGGTCACGCTCGTCACGGCCAAGGCGGCCACCGCCACCAGACTCGCAAGAGCCATCGGCAGGATGGCCATGGCGACCGCCAGTCGGTCGGGCTGTTCCGACCGCGAGGCCTGGATGATCCCGGCCACTCCGGCGGCGAAGAGCACGAGCCAGGCGATCCGAACGAGGAGGATCGTGCGACCATAGGCCCGGGTACAGATCTCCCGCCAGAGGATCGGGTTCGTCCAGACCTGACGGGATGGCCGACGGCGGCCGCCCACCGCGGAGCTCGGCCGCCGCCGCGATTCCGTGGCCACGTTCCAGGCCCGCACCCGCCAGACGGCGATCGCATTGGTGGCGGCGATGATTCCCGCGCAGATGGCGAGAAACGGTCCCAGCAGTCGGGTTGCCGAGGGGGAGAGCGCCGCAAACACAGCCCGTGCGGGCGAGACCACGGCCGCCGCCTCAGGCCCTCGCAGCAGGGCCACGATTTCACCGGCGGCCAGCCAGGCAACGAGCACAAACATCGTGATGGCGAGCGTCTGAAAGGTCGTCTCCTTCCAGAAGGCGACGGTGGTCGCGATGCTCGCCGCCGCCAGCGCGGCCGCGGCGGTGACAACAAACAGTCGGACAAGCTGGCCTGCCGTGACCCCGCCGAAGAGCCCCGCAATCGCAAACACTGGAATTGCCGACAGCAGCAGCAACGCCACCCGGACCAGGCTCGCGGCCAGTTTGCCGAGCACCAGCTCGTGGTCCTCGAGCCGGCTGACGAGCAGCATCTCGAGGGTCCGTCGATCCTTCTCCATGCTGACGGTGACGGCACCGGTGAGGGCGGCCGCAAGAACCGCCAGACAGAGCTGGAGCGGAGCCAGGATTCTCATCAGCGTGGCCCCGAACCGTGCGGTGTCGCCGGCCGTGGCGACCGTCTGGGTGCCCGTCACCACCAGCCAGCAGGTGGCGATGATGGCCAGCAGGGCGGTGCAATACAGCGCCCGGGCGATGAACAGCCCACGCGACCGCGGGGCGAATCGGATCTCGCGTTCGAGGACGGCGCCAAGGAGCATCGAAAAAACCTGTCCGGCCCTGACAATGGCGAAAAATACTTTCGCTCGCTACATTACCAAAACAGTCGGGTGGGTAAGGATTTTCCCTTCAGCAGGAGCGCAGCATGATCACGCGTGTCTTTCGGTTTCGGGCCTTCGAGCCTGCGACAGCCTTGGCCATCTGCCTCGGATTGGCGATCTCGATACCGGCGACCGCGTCGGCCCAGGTGACCGCACAGACGCTGATCGGCAAGGCCGTTTCCGACGACGCCCAGTCGCAGGAGGTCACCGGGGCGATCAACCGCTTCCGTGACCGCGACATCGACGGCTGCCGGGCGATCCTGGAACGGGTCAAGTCGAACAACCCCAAGCTTCCACCCCCGGGCGTGATGATGGCGATGCTCTGGCTGAGCGTGAACCAGCTCGGCCCCGCCCGGGCTGAACTCGAGGACACCGTCGTCAAGTTCCCCAAAGACCCCGAGCCCTACCTGATGATGGGCGATCTGGCATTCCAGGATCGCCGCGTCACCGATGCCGACATGCTCTTCCAGCGGGCCACGCAGCTGACTTCCGAATACGCCGACAACGCCAAGCGGAAGCGGGATTTCGAGATCCGAGGCCACGCCGGCGGCGCCGCCGTGGCTGAGGCCCGCAAGCAGTGGGAGGCCGCCCAGGCTCACCTCAAGAGCTGGATCGACCTTGATCCCGACAATGCCAGTGCCCACCAGCGGATGGGCATCGTGCTCTTCCAGTTGAGCAAGCCGCAGGAGGCGCTCGAGCAGTTTCGGGATGCGAAGAAACTCGACCAGAAGGCGGTGCAGCCGGAACTGGCGATGGCCCGCCTCTATGACGATGCCAAGAAGCGCGACACCGCCAAGAAGCTGATCGAGGCCGCGATCAAGGAGGCCCCGAAGGATCCTGCCGTGCTGCTGGCGGCCGCCCAGTGGTACCTCGGCCAGAATGAACTCGATCGGGCCAAGGCGATCGCCGAGGACGCCCTGAAACTCGATGCCAAGAGCCTCGAGGGGAAGGTGGTTCGCGGCGCGATCGCCCGGGTATCCCGCGACTATGCGGCCGCCGAGAGGTTCTTCTATGACGCCCACGTCCAGTCGCCGGGCAACTTCCCGGCATCCAATTCGCTGGCCCTCGTGCTGATCGAGTCAGACACGAAGGAGTCGCAGCAGCGGGCGCTCGAAATGGCGGAGGCCAACGTCGCCATGCACCGGGAAAACTCCCCGCAGCAGGTCAACGCCCTGACGACCCTGGCCTGGGTCTACTACAAGCTCGGCCGCCGCGAGGATGCCGAGAAGATCCTCGCCCAGATCACCCAGAACAACGCGCTCACGACCGACGGGGCATACTACGTGGCCAAACTCCTCTCCGACCGGGGCGAGAAGGACCGGGCCCGAAAGATCCTCGAGGATGTGCTGGCCAACGAGCCGATGTTCGCCACCCGGCCAGACGCCGTCGATCTGCTCGCAAAACTCAAGAAGGACGCAGGTTAGAAGGGCGTCGGCAAGGGTCGGCATCGACCGGCTGGGCAGCGCCGCCACCCAGCCGGTGGTTCCGATCGACGGCTACTCGGAAGGGGCCGGTGGCACGGCCACGCTCTCGGACTCGAACTCGGGCATCGTGCGGATCGAGATGCCGGGGGCGATCTGCGTCTGCCCCGGCTGCATCGTCGGTGCACCGCGGCGTCGCATCTGCATGGCGCGGTTGCGGGCCCGGATGCGGTCACTGCGAAGGGGGATGCCGGGATAGGCCTCGATCGGAACCTCGAGGTTCGGCAGGCCGATTCGGCTGCCGTCGCCGAAGTAGGTGAACATCTCGATACCGCGAGCCTCGAAGGAGAGCCCGCAGAGCGAGAGCAGGACGAGCGCACACGCCGCCGTCCGACAACTGATGCGCAGCACCAGCGCCTGAATGAGCCGAAGCATGGAAGGATTCCGCTGAAGGCATGCCGGCCACGGCAGTCTCTCGTGAAGTATCGGCCTGCGTCCCGGACGGGCCGAAAATCTTCCCGGGTGGACGCATGTCTTCCGTAATCCGCACAGCCGGCACCGTCGGGTAGGCTGTCGGAATGCCGTTCGTCTCTCCGTCATTGCCGCTCGTCACCACGGCCGCTGCCACGATCGCGGCCCTGGCGGCGGCCTGGGGCGTGTTCCGAGCACGCGGATCGACCGCCATGCCGGCCGCATGGTGGTCGGTGGCTGCCTGCCTCGCCCTTGCCCTCGAGGGTCTGGCGCGGCTGTCGGGCATGCTCGATGACAGGTCGTCGCTGGCCTGCGGGCGACTGGTCGTGGCGGCGCTGGCAGTCTGCCCGGCGATGTCGCTGCTGGGTGCGAAGCGGCCGCAGCACGGGGTCTGGCAGTTGATCGTGGCCTCGCTTGCGATCGTGGTCTCGATGCCGGCCCTCTCGGCCGCCCTGATCCGCCCCGGCAGCATGCCCGACGTCCACATCATCGGCCGCTCTTTCCTCGCGATTCTCGCCGTCGTCGGCTGGATGAACTTCGTCGGCACGCGGCAGGGCCTGGCGGCAACGCTCCTGTCCGGCGGCATGATCGGGATCCTCTGGCCATTCATGCCGGGCGTGGCCAGCGATGCGGCCCTGCCGCAGGACTCGCTCGACGCCGTCGCCGCCGGCTGCGTCGCGGCCGGCGCGATCCTCGCCTGCCTGCCGCGGGCGGCCGATCCGACCCCGGGGGCCGGCAGGTTCGTGCGGCTGATCGACCGACCGTTTCTCGCCCTCCGCGACACGCTCGGAGCCGCCTGGACCCTGCGGATCGCGGAGCGATTCGACGGCGTGGCGGCGACTCGCGGCTGGCCCTGCAGGCTCTCCTTTCGCGGCATCGAGGTCGGAGGCGATCCTGCCGATGCCGGATGGCAGCGGGACGCGCTGCGGGCGTTCAAGGCCCTGATGCGCAGGTTCGTCAGTGACGCCTGGCTCGCCCGTCATGGCTGGGAGGAGGAGGCATGAAACCCGATAAACCCCGCCTCGATGGGCCGCCCGATCGGTCGTCAGAAACGACTCCGGCGATCCGGGTTCGGGACCTCGTCAAACGCTATCCGGGCCGCCCGCCCGTCGAGGCGGTTCGTGGCCTGTCGCTGACTGTCTGTCAGGGAGAGTGCTTCGGCCTGCTCGGTCCCAACGGCGCCGGCAAGACGACGACGATCGAGATCCTCGAGGGTCTGCTCACGCCCACCAGCGGCTCCGTCGAGGTGCTTGGACTCTCCTGGGCCCGCGACGAGGGCCGGCTCAGGGAACTGATCGGCGTCTCGCTCCAGGAGACGCGACTCTCGGAAAAACTCAGCCTCCTGGAGACGGTCCGGCTGTTCCGCTCGTTCTACTCCTCGGGCATCGAGCCCCTCGCCGCCCTCGAACTGGTCGGCCTCGTGCACAAGGCGGCGGCCCGGGTGAGCGATGTCTCCGGCGGCGAGCGGCAGCGGCTGGCCGTGGCAACGGCGGTCGTCGGCTGGCCCAGACTCCTGTTCCTCGACGAGCCGACGACCGGCCTCGACCCGCAGTCGCGGAGGCAGATCTGGTCGCTCGTCGAGATGTTCCGCGGCTGCGGACACACCGTCATGCTCACGACTCATTTCATGGACGAGGCGGAGCGGCTCTGCGACCGGCTCGCGATCGTCGACGCCGGCCGGATCATCGCCGAGGGCACGCCGGCCGAACTGCTGGCCGAGTTTGGCGTGGCCCACCTCGATGACGTGTTCGTGAAACTCGCCGGCCGGAGGCTGAGCGAGTCGGGCTGGACGGAGCCTGTCGGGCCGGGGAACGGCGACAGAGTCGGCGCCGACGCGGAGGCCGGCCGATGACCCCGGGCTCACCTCCCCCCGTCGTCTCCTCAGGAAGAGGCTCGGCCCTGCGGCCGTTCCTGGAACTCGTCCGCAGCCGACTGATCGAGTTCTGCCGCGAGCCGGAGGCGCTCTTCTGGGTGTATGGCTTTCCGCTCCTGATGATCCTCTCGCTGGGGATCGCCTTCCGCCAGAAGCCGATCGAACAGCTGCGGGTCGATCTGGTCCGGGGACCGGCGGCCGAGGCCGATCGAGAGGCGATCGGAGCGGCCGACGCCGGCCTGAGGCCCGCTGTCGTCGAGGGGGCGACGGCCGCCGAGAGGCTGCGAACCGGCCGCTGCGATCTGGTCGTCGACCGAGAGGCTTCCGGCCGGCTGCTGTTTCGGTTCGACGCCTCCCGGCCGGAGGGCGTGCTGGCCCGCGACAGGGTCAAGGATGCGCTCGAACGGGCCGCCGGCCGCCGCGACCTGCTCGCTTCCAGCGATGCTCCGCTCGACGCCCCGGGGGGCCGCTACATCGACTTTCTCGTGCCCGGACTGATGGGCCTTTCGCTGCTGGGGGGCGGCCTCTGGGGCGTGGGCTTCGCCGTCGTCGAGATGCGGATGCGGAAGCTGCTCAAGCGGTTCCTGGCGACGCCGCTCAAGCGTTGGCAATTTCTGCTGGCTGTGATGGTTGGGAGGATGCTGTTCGTCATTCCCGAGATGATCCTGCTGCTCGGCTTCGCCCGGCTGCTGTTCGACGTGCGGATCTTCGGCAGCCCCTGGGCCGTCGCCTTCCTGCTCGCCCTGGGTGCGACGACGTTCGCCGGCATCGGCCTTCTGCTCGCCGCCCGGGCGAAGACGCTCGAGGCCGTATCGGGCGGGCTCAACCTCATCATGCTGCCGATGTGGCTCGCCTCGGGCGTGTTTTTCTCCCGAGAGCGGTATCCCGACTGGATGCAGCCGCTTTTGAGACTGTTGCCGCTGACGCCGCTCGTCGATGCGCTCCGCGGCGTGATGCTCGAAGGCCTGCCTCTCTCGGCCTGCATCTCCGAGATCGCAATCATCGCCCTTTGGGGAGGCGTGTCGTTCGCCATCGCACTGAAAATCTTCCGCTGGCTCTAGCCGAGATTGGCCCCCGCCCTCGGAGGGCGGTAGACTAGCGGGTCCAATGAGTCAGGTCCGCGATCCTGCGGATTTTTCCCAGCGGGCCTTCTTGCCCCCTTCAAACCCTTCGAATGGAGCCCCCAATGGCCGATGAATCCAAGCAGCGTCCCGCCGCCCCCGAACAGATGCAGGTTCCGGTCGACGAGTCCCACATCGTCGCCCACTACGCCAACTTCTGCCGCGTCACCGGAACCCCCGAGGAACTGATCGTCGATTTCGGGCTCAACAAGCAGGTCGGCGGCACGTCGCCGGAGACGATCCAGCTGACCCAGCGGATCATCGTCAACTTCTTCACGGCCAAGCGGCTCGCCTACGCTCTCGGCATGGCGGTGCAGCGGCACGAGCAGGCCTTCGGCACGCTCGAGACCGACGTCCAGAAGCGGGTCGTGCATCCGCAGGCGAAGGCCTGAAGGCAGGAGCGATGAGCACGGTCGACGAACGCGCGATCGAGGAGGCGAGGGCGCAGATCCGCGCCCTCGTCGCCGAAATCGAGGTTCTCTCCCGCAACGACCTTGCGGAAGCAGACTTTTTTCGCGGCCTGCTCGACCGGGTGCTGGAGGCGATGGGCGCGGTGGCTGGGCTCGTCTGGCTGGTGGGGGATCAGGGTCGGGTCGAGCCGATCTGCCACACCGGCATGCAGGCGACCGGGCTGACCGATGCAGCCGATTCGCAGGAGGCCCACGGCAGGCTGGTGCAGTCGCTGATGGGCAGCCCTGCCGGGCTTCTCGTCCCACCGCGGGCCGCCCTCACCGGGGCCGACGGCCGCCAACTGGCCGACAACCCCACCGACCTGCTCGTCGTCGCCGCGCCGCTCGATCGGGCCGGCACGCGGGCAGGTCTGGTGGAGGTGTTTCACCAGCCCAATCAGCCTGACGTCGAACGCGGATATCTCACCTTTCTCGATCAGGTGGCGGCGGTGGCCGGTGCCTACCTGGAACGGCGACAGCTCAAGACCCTCGACTCGCAGCAGACCACGCTCGCCCAGGTCGACCGCTTCAGCCGCGCCGTCCACGAGACGCTCGATCCGATCGCCACGGCGTTCGTGCTGGCGAACGAGGCCCGGCGGATCATCGGCTGCGATCGGGTGAGCGTGCTCGTGAAGCGTGGGCGGCGGCTGCGGCTCGAGGCTGTCAGCGGCCAGGAGTCGATCGAGCGGCGGGCCACGGCCGTGCAGGCGATCGAGTCGCTCGTGCGGGTCGTGGCCCGGGCGGGCGACCCGCTCTGGCACCCCGATCCGGCGAGCGAACTGCCTCCGCAGATCGAGGAGGAACTGGAGATCTATATCGACGAGTCGCATGCCACGTCGCTTGCGATCATCCCGCTGGAGAAGCCCCGGCCCACTCCCGTCGTGAAGCCCGGCGGCGTCGATGCCGTGGCCGTCGCGAAGGCCGAGGCGGCGCCGAAGCGGGCCCCGGAGCCGATCGGTGCCCTCGTCGCCGAGTGGTTCTCGTCGAGTTCGTTCGACGGTGGCAGGCGTGCCCGGGTCGAACTCGTGGCCGAGCACGGCAAGGTTGCGATCGCAAACGCGCTTGCCCACACGAGCCTGCCGCTCTACAGCCTGCTGAATCTGCTCGGTAAGTCGAGGGCATTGACGACCGCCCGCAACCTGCCGCGGACGGTGCTCGCCGCCCTGGCCACGCTGGCCGGGATCCTGGCCCTCGTCTTCGTGCCCGCCGACCTGCGGCTCGAGGGGAAGGGGACGCTCGAGCCGGTCCACCGCCGCGACGTCTTCGCCGAGATCGAGGGGGTGGTCGCAAAACTCGAGCCTGGTCTCGAGCATGGCGCCGACGTGAAGCAGGACCAGCTGCTCGCCGTGCTGCGAAACACCGACCTCGAGGTGGCCCTCACCGACGTGCTCGGCCGCAAGGCCTCGAGCGAGGAGCAGCTCTCCTCCACCCGACGAGCCCTCCTCGAAGACAGCAAGATCTCGGCCGACGAACGGACGAGGATGGCCGGACGGGCCGCACAGCTGCAGCGGGAGATCGAGAGTCTCGAGGCTCAGCGGAAGCTCTACGAGACCAAGAAACGCGACCTCGATGTCCGCAGCCCGATCGACGGGGTGATCGTCACCTGGCAGGTCCGCGACCGGCTCGTGCTGCGACCCGTCGAGAAGGGGCAGGTGCTGATGAGCGTGGCCGACAAGACCGGCCCCTGGGAGCTCGAGATTCACATGCCCGACGACCGGCTCGGCCACGTCAACCGGGCGGCGGCCGAGGCGAAGCGGTCAGGCCGCGAGCTGGAGGTCGATTACATCGTCGCCACCGATCCGGGAACCCGGCACCGGGGCACCGTCAAGGAAATCCACGAGCAGGCGGAGGTCCGCGGCGAGCAGGGCAACACGGTGCTCGTCAGGGTGACGATCGACCCGCAGCGGCATGAGAAGGAGGAACTCGGGGCCGGTGCGAGCGTCACCGCGAGAATCAACTGCGGCAAACGTCCGCTGGGCTACGTCTGGTTCCATGACGTGCTTTCGTTCATCCAGTCGCAGATCCTGTTCCGACTCTGGTAGGAGCCCGTCGATGCCGTCGTTCCGTCGTCTCTTCCGTGCAGGCCAGATCCCCCGGCTGATTCTGGCCGTCCTCCTGCTCGCGGCACCGGCCGCGGCCCAGCAGCCGACCGTCAAGCCCGAGCCCGTTCTCGAACGCTGCCTCGTCTCGCTCGTCGAGGAGGCGAAGGTTTCGGCGGGCGAGGCCGGCCTGCTCGTCGAGGTCACGGTCAAGCCGGGCGACACCGTCACGGCGGGCCAGGCGATCGCCAAGATCGACGACGACCAGCCCCAGATGGAGAAGCGGAAGGCCCAGGCCGAATACGAGCAGGCATTCGCGAAGTCGGAGAGCGATGTCGACATCCGCTACGCGGTGGCGGCCGAGCGGGTGGCGGAGGCCGAATCCAACAAGGCCAGGGAATCCCACACGAAAGTGCCGGGCAGCGTCACCGAGGTGGAGCGGGAGCGGCTCAAGCTCAACGAACAGAAGAGCGAACTCCAGATCGAGCAGGCCCAACTCGAGCAGAGCCTCTCCAAGCTCGCCGCCCTCTCCAAGCAGGTCGAGGTGCAGACCGCCGAGATCAACATCAAACGCCGGCTGATCACGTCGCCACTCGACGGGGTCGTGGTGGACGTGCTCCGGCATCAGGGGGAGTGGATGCAGCTCGGCGAGCCGCTGGCCCACCTCGTCCGCACCGACAGGCTCCGGGTCGAGGGCTACGTCGACGCCGCCAAGTACGACCCCGAGGAGATCCGCGGGCGGCCGGTGACCGTCGAGGTCCGGCTGGCCAACGACCGCCGCGAACGGTTCGAGGGGAAGATCGTCTTCGTCAGCCCGCTGGTCGAGAGCGGCGGCGACTATCGGGTCTTCGCCGAGGTGCCCAACCGCAAGGCGGCCTCGGGTGAATGGCTGCTGCGGGCCGGCCAGACCGCCTCGATGACGATCCACTCCAGGTAGACGGGCTTTCAGCCTGTTCGGTCCTCGCCATGTCGACCGCGTCCGACGCCTTCCGTTCGAGCACGACCCGCCCGGTGGGGCTCCGCCGACGTGGCGATCTGGTCACCAACCGGCAGGTCTATCAGGGGCAGGCCTGGTGGGTGGTCAAGGATCCGATCTCGCTCTCCTACTTCCGCTTTCGGCCCGAGGAATACGCCCTCCTCGACATGCTCGACGGGAAAACGAGCCTGGAGACGCTCAAGGACCAGTTCGAGGCGAAGTTTCCCCCGCGGCGGATCACGCTCGAGGAACTCTCCCGGTTCATCGCCACGCTCCACCGCAGCGGGCTGGTGATCGGCGACCGGCCGGGGCAGGGGCCGCAGCTCTTCGAGCGGCGGCGGCAGCGGATCTGGAAGCAGTGGATGGCCTGGCTGTCGAACATCATGTCGATGCGGTTTCGCGGCATCGATCCCGACCGGCTGCTGGAACGGCTCGACCCCTGGTTCGGCTGGCTGTTCTCGGCCCCGGCGATCGTGGCGATGATGGTCTTCGTGTCGAGCGCGGTGCTGCTGGTGCTCGTCAACTTCGACGTCTTCCGCGCCAAGCTGCCGGAGTTCCACCAGTTCTTCGCCTCGGGCAACTGGCTCTACCTCGCCGCCGCCCTGGCGGTGACGAAGGTGCTCCACGAATTTGGCCACGGCCTCTCCTGCAAGCACTACGGCGGCGAGTGCCACGAGATGGGGATGATGCTGCTCGTCTTCACCCCCTGCCTCTACTGCGACGTGTCTGACAGCTGGATGCTCCCCAACAAGTGGAAGCGGGCGGCGATCGGGGCGGCGGGGATGTACGTCGAGGTGATCATCGCCTCGATCGCCACCTTTCTCTGGTGGAACTCCCATCCCGGGATCTTCAACCAGCTCTGCCTCGACGTGATGTTCGTCTCCAGCGTGTCGACGATCCTCTTCAACGCCAACCCGCTGCTGCGGTACGACGGCTACTACATCCTCTCCGACATCCTCGAGATCCCCAACCTGCGGCAGAAGGCGACGACGATCCTCGGCCGGCTGGCGTCGTTCTGGTGCCTGGGGATCAAGCAGCCGGAGGATCCGTTCCTGCCGCAGCGGAACCGCGGCCTGTTCGCCCTCTATGCCGTGGCCTCGAGCCTCTACGGCTGGTTCGTCTCGCTCTCGATCTTTCTCTTCGTCTGGAGCGTGTTCAAACCCTACCGGCTCGAGGTGCTCGGGCAGATCCTCGCCGGGGCGGCGCTCTGGGGCTTGGTGGTCAGGCCGGTGCAGGGGATGATCAAATTTCTCAACGTGCCAGGGAGGCGCGACGAAGTGAAGACGCTGAATCTCGTGCTCACGACCCTCGCGGCGGCCGCGGTCGCCGCGGCGATCGCGCTGATCCCGCTGCCGCAACGGGTCTGGTGCGGGGCAGAGCTGCGGCCCCGGGGCGAGGAGACGGTCTACGTGACGGTGCCGGGGCGGCTCGAGAGCCTGGCGGTGAAGCCCGGTTCGATCGTGAAGCGGGGAGCCGAACTGGCCCGGCTCTCGAGCATCGACCTCGACCTCGAGATCGCCGACCTCGAGGGGAAGGCGGCCCAGTCGCGGGCCCGGCTCAACAGCCTCGAGCGGGAGCGGTTCAGCGATCCGGCCGCCGGCCTCGAGATCGGCACGGTCGAGGAGTCGCTGAAGAGCGTCGAGGAGCAGCTGGAGAAGAAACGCAAGGACCGGTCCGATCTGGTGCTCGTGGCCCCGCGGGACGGACTTGTGCTGCCGCCGGCTGGCATCGAGCCCCCCAAGGACGGCTCGGGCCGGCTGCCGCAGTGGAGCGGCCATGCGCTCAGCGAGAAGAATCTCGGGGCGACGTTCACCGAGGGAACCGTGCTCTGCATGGTGGGAGAGCCCGAGCAGTTCGAGGCGGTGATGGTGGTCGACCAATCGGAGGTGGAGTTCATCTCCCGTGGGCAGCAGGTCGACCTCAAGCTCGATTCCTTCCCCTGGCAGACCTTCTCCGGCACGGTGGCGGAGATCGCCGAAACCCACCTCGAGAGCGGCTCGGAGCGGATGAGCGTCAAGGCGGGGGGCCAGGTGCCGACCGAGACCGACGAATCAGGCCGCGAGATGCCGATCTCGACGAGCTATGAGGCGATGATGGCCCTCGACGACACCGAGGCGGTACTCACGCCCGGCATGCGGGGCACGGCCCGGATCAAGGTCGGCAGCCGCACCGTCGGCCAGTGGATCCTGCGGCTCGTCTGGCAGACCTTCAACTTCCGAATGTAGGCAAAACATGGACCTCCGGTCCATTTTTGCCTTGCCGGCCTCCGCCGGCTGGTGTTCACCCGGCCTTCCAGGCCTGTCGCAACAGCGTGATACATTCGGGCATGCCCAGGCTCGATCGGATCACGCTCTATCCCCTGAAGAGCCTCGACGGCGTCGAGGTGGCCGAGGCCCGCCTGCTGCCGTCGGGCGGACTCGAACACGACCGTCGCTGGCGGCTGGTCGACATGGAGGGCAGGGTGATGAACGCCAAGCGTTCGCCGCTGTTTGCGGCGATCCGGGCGGAGTTTGCCCTCGACGAGCGGCTCGTGTCGCTCGGCATCGATCCCGCCGCCATCGCGGCGAATGCGATCCCGGGGATCGAACGTCTCGGCTCGCTCCGACGCGATTCGTTTCATCTCCTGCCCGGCCGCGACGGGCCCTGCGGCTGGCTCTCCGAGGCCTTCGGTATCGAACTGCTGCTGGAAGAGCGGCTCGACGGCGGCTTTCCCGACGACCGCGACGCCCCGGGGCCGACGCTCATCTCCACCGCCACACTCGTGGAGGTGGCGCGGTGGTTCGGATTCGACCTCGTCGAGAGCCGGCGGCGATTCCGAACCAATCTCGAGATCGGTGGCTGCGACCCCTTCTGGGAGGACACGCTCGCAAGCCCCGCGCGGCCGCAGCTCGCCCCCTCGCTCGCCGAATTGCCGGGCGATCTACCTGCCGATCCCTACGCCCATTTGCCTCCGCCGGAGCCGCTGGAGTTTTCGGTCGGCGATGCCAGTTTCAAGGCCACGAACGTCTGCCGGCGGTGCATCGTGCCGAGCCGCGACAGCCGCTCGGGCGCCGTCACGGCCCACTTCCGCGATGCCTTCGAGGCCCGCCGCAGTCGCGGCCTGCGGGACGACGTCGATACGAGTGGCTGGAACCACGCCTACCGGTTGGCGATCAACACCCGCTGCCTGGCTGCAGGGACGATCCTCTGCGGGGGCTCCGTGACGGTCTCCTGACGCACGAAGCTCAGGCCGACGCATCAGCCGATTCGGGCGAAGAGGGCCGCCCGGACGGCGGGCTTCTGCGGCTGGGTCTGGCCGACTGCGGCGAACGCCGCGGCCGTCGGCTGGACCGCATCCAGACTGGCAGCCGCCTGGGCGGCCAGCATCGGAATCATCCGCGGCAGGAACGCCGCGGGAGCGCGACCGACAACCGACCGCGATCGGACAGCGGCATTCTGGGCGGCCTGTGCAGCCACGAGTCCTGCCGCGGGCAGCGTGTAGGGTTCCGCCTTGCCGTAGTTCACGGTGTAGCCGATATCCTGCAGGGCCCCGACGGTCATCCGGCTGATCGGCATAGCCACGCCGGGACGCTCAGCAAAGCCGGTCATCAGTTCATTACCGAAAACTGTCTCCCGCCAGTGCCCGCCGGCCGTTCCTGCACCTCCGGTGTTCTCAACCGGGATGCTCGTGATGGTCTGATCTCTCTTCAGTGTGCGATATTCCCGAAGCGCATTGGCCCCCACATAGTTGACCGTGTCCGTTCCGGCGTTGCGGATGAAACGCCCCCAGAGCGTGCCAATGCCGATCACATGCCCCATCTCGTGGGTGATCACGCCCTCGAGCGTTCCATCCTGCTCCATTCGGGCCAGATCGGCGGTGTCAAACTGCATCGCGCCGGTGTAGGGCAGACCGTCATTATCCGGTCCGGCATACTGCTGGCCATCGGTGTCGGGGCGAATCTCTCTCGGACCGGCCTGGCCGAGAACTCCGTAGGCGCCATCGATCGCAACGCCTGTGGCCGTGATCCGCAGGTCGTCGATCCCGTCGATATTGGCCAAATCGCTGGTGATCACCTGCGACCAGCGACGGGCCGCGGCAGTAAACACATCCCGCTGGTTTGGAGTGAGCGAAGGGTCGGGGAACGTGACCTCGATCCGAAACGGCGAAAACCTTGCGGTTGCCGCTTCAGGACCGGAAACGACGGCGTTCGCGGTCAGGTTTGAGACCACGATCTGAAACACGCTGCCATCGTCTGCGGCCCGCAGGCCCTTGATTGTATCGGCTGACAGTTCCACCTCGATCGTCTGTGTCAGTGTGCCTGGGCCGATCACGTACTCGCGATCGACGATCGCAACGTAATCGCCATTCGCCGCCCTGGCTGCACCCGGGAGATCGAGATCCCGGGTGTTCACGACCAGGCTCACCGGATCGGGGTGGGGGGCTGAGAGCGTCAGCGTGAACCTGGCGACCCTGCTCTTGTCGGCCTCGGTTGGCACATCGGCATCGGCCAGCGTGAGTTCGGGTTTTTCCGCAGGTGATTCACCGACAACCCACGCCCCACGCCATTCGATCGGCGGGAAGTCGCGGGATCTCGGCTCGGCCTTGATGAAGAAAAACTCATCGTTGGCCCGTGCCACATCCTGCGGCGTTGCCCGGACCCAGAACTGCTTCTCGCTCTGCCCGGGGAGCAGCACGACCTGGATCTTCCGCAGCGGACTGTAGTCTTCGCGGCCGACTGCCGTGCCGTCGCTGGAACTGACCGTGAACACCTCGGTGCGGGTCGCAGGCGAGGAGAGTTGCAGCAGAAACGGCACCCTATCGCCCGGATCGAGCCGGTTTTCATCGGGTCCGGCAAGGGGAACGATCGACGCGGTGTAGTTGTCGTCGTCGCTGATCGTGACCGTCGCCGATCGGCCCTCGCCGAGCGTGCAGCCCTTCGGCCTGTACAGCAATAGCGTGGCCGTTTCGTCTCCCTCACGGGCGATATCGTTCCGAATGGTCATCGCGATGGTCTTCACCTGCTCGCCGGCCGCAAAGACGATTTCTCCCGACCGCTTCGCCAACTGCCGAGACCCGTTCGAGAGGCGATAATCGGAGGTAGACGCGGTGCCGAGCCCAAGATAGCCGACAGACACCCGGCCAGCGGCCGGCTCCGACAGCCTGACCTCGAATGTCGTCGAGCCGCCGTCCTCGTCCACCTGCTCAGCGGCGGCCGCGATCGTCACGACAGCCGGGCAGTCGCGACGCTCGAGCGATTCCAGTCCGAAGCCGGTTCGCGAGGCGAAACGCGCGGCAGATGAACGGGTTTTGTTCTGACGACGAGGCATCGCAGGAACTCCAATGGAAAGACGTGCTGCCGGCGGGCACACGGAAGAGACTGTCCCCGAATGCCCACCGAAGCCCTAGGCTACTTTCCCGCCCCTCAAGCGGCAAGGATTCGGCGACGCCCCAAGAGGAGGCCACGCGTCGGAAAAAGCACCGGGCGGCAGAAAATGCCGCCCCCGCCAGCGTCAGGGAGTCGGTACGGTCACGGCAACCGGCCCAGTCGTGGTGTTCGTCACGTTGCCGGCCACGGTTCCGGGAGTCCCGCCCACCAGAAAGGTGTCGGTGATGTCGAATGCGCCGACCGTCGTGCCGGCCAGATTGACCGCGGCGACGCCCGGTGACGCGGTCGTATTCGCCGAGGCCAGTGTCTCCAAGGAGATGTCGTAGGTTGCACCGGCTTCGTCGCCCGTAAAGGCTCCCAGGCTCGTTGACAGCGAGGCGAGCGAACTGCGGCCGTTGATCTGGAGCGTGCCCTCGTTGGCCGAACTGTTGAAGGCCTCCTCGGTGGCTCCAACGACATTCAGGTTCGTGAAGGTCACGACGCTGGCCGGCCCCGTGTTGCTGGTCACCTGAACGCCCTGCTGGGTCGGCGTCGCGATCCGGGCCTGGCCGATGCTGATCGTGGAATCCTGGTTGTTCGAGACGACGATCGCCGCGGCTGCCGTCGAGCCCACGTCCTGGATCACAAACTGTTGGGTGACGGCCGTGTTGCGGGCGAGACCGGTGTTGAGCGTCGTCGTCGTGGTGTTGACGTTCACGGTGCCGTTGGTGACCGCGTCAACAAAGACGGCGTTTCCGGCAGCACTCGTGCCCGTGATCGTGCCCTGGAAGTTGACGGTCGCACCACCGCCGGTCACGGACAGGCCGGTGCCCTGATTCTGAACGAGCATGTTGGTGAAGTTTGCCGTGACGCCGCTGGCGACGTTGTCCAGTCCAACGCCGGCCACACCCGCCGCGTTGTTGATCAGCACGTCGTTGACACTGGTGGTCGTGGGCGACGTGAGCGACACGTTGTTGGCGGCGATCCCCGCCAGGCCGGCCGTCGCCTCGATCTGCAGATGATCGACCACGGCACCGTTGCGAAGAATGACCGCTCCGGCGGCCGTGACCCCTGCCGTCGATTCGAGGATCGGCCGGGTCGACGTCGGCGAGGTGAAGAACTGCTTGTAGCCGCAGGTCGAGGTGTTGAGGGCGAGCGTCGAACCCTCGCCGATCAGGAACTGATTGACGTTGCCAAAGGTCCAGTCGCTCGCGGCATAGGGCGTGGTGGCGCTGTTTCCAGTGTGGACGTAGACGATGTCGTAGGGGTTCGTGGCCAGTGTCTGGGCATCGGCCAGCGTCCGCACCGGTGCCTGGGCGGTGCCGTTGCCGAGCGCGGCGGCGGAACTGTCGACATGGATCACGCGATACGCGGCACTCGTCTCGGGGTTGTAGGCCACGACCGGTGTCTGATGGGCGCGGACGATGTGCTCATTCCGCATCATCGGCTGCTCGATCTGGTCGGGCACGTTGCGGCGGCGGCTGCCTCCCATCCGGTAGGTCAGCCGGGCGAAGCCCGTCGAGTCGAAGTAGCTGTCGTTGTTGTATTGCAGCGAGAAGTCCCAGTTCTTGATCAGTGTCAGATCGAGACGGGTGTAGACACCGCCAAACCAGGGCACGACGTCCTGGCCGGCATTGGTGCCCGCCGACCAGTCGTAGCGCGAGTTGCCGAGGGCGTAGCCGCCGACGCTGATCATGCCGGCCCAGTCGGCGAGGCCGGGAATGTAGGCACCGACTTCGAGATCCGCACCGGTGAGGGCGGCGTCGAGGCCGTACTGACAGAGGAGATAGTTGCTCGTGAACGGGCTGCCGGGGGCGCCGAGGGTTGAGGCGGTCGTGCCGACGGGGATGTAGCCGTTGCTTCGCAGGTTGCCGAAGTCGGTGAGCCACTCGCCGCTGACACCGATCTGGTTGTAGGCATGGCCAAACTGGCCATAGGGCCCGGTGCCGAGCGTGCCGGCGGTGGGATACTGGTTGAGATCGCCGTCGTAGTCCCAGTAGACGCCGACGCCGAGGATCGTGCCCCCCATGAACTGCTTGCGGACGAGGCCGACGTTGGAGAAGAACCCACCGTAGACCGAAAGGTGGCTGCGGAGATCGGCCGACCAGAAGCCACCCAGGTCGTCCTCCGACATCGGGATGAACCCGCCGAGCGTCATGTAACTGCCGTTGTAGCCGAGGCCCCGATCGGCGGCGTTGACGCCCCAATACATCCAGCCCGGGCCGTTGGCGTCGAGTTCGGCGAACCTCGCCACGGCGCCATTCACGAGGCCGCCCGAGGGGGCCATGGCCGTCTGCCCAAACTGGGCCTGCACGGTGCCGACGGAGGCGACGATCAGGATCGCGATCGCCAGTGTCAGCCGGACGTGGGTGCTCGAAAGTCGCATGGTCTGGCGTAGGGGTGTGAGGACGTGTCTGGTCGGGGTCACTTGCCGCTGGTCAGGGGAGTCATGCCGACGCGGTTGGCATCGTGGCTGATGCCGTCATGGGGCTGATGGAACGGGTCTCGTGGGTGGAGGCAACGGAGCTGCTGAGTTCCAGTTCACCTGATCCGGATCCGCGGGCGTGTTGAGGACCGCGGTTCCGAAATTGATCGCTCCCAGTTCGACTTCGTTGCTGGCATTCGAGATGCTGATCACGCCGGCGGGGGGCTCGGTATTGTCGTTTGGATTCAGAGTCGTCAGGCTGATGCCGGACGAGCCGCTCGTGGCGATTCGATTGCTGGCGAGCAATGCCGTCACAAACGTCTGCTGGACCGGGGGCCCTTGGTCGTTGTCGGCCTCGATCTCGATTCCGAAGCCCG
>CAMDFJ010000031.1 GCA_945897435.1 Candidatus Kuenenia stuttgartensis
AACCTTGCCGTCAGCAGCGGCACACTCACGCTCGGCACGACGACCACGCTGGCCGCCAACACGATCACCCTCGGCGCCGCTCAGTCGCAGGGCACGATCAATGTCGCAGCGGGGACCGTGAGCCCCGTGCTGACGCTCCGCGCCGCCAACGGTACGAGCCCCGTGACGAACATGACGATCGGAACGAGCCTGACGGGCTACGGGCAAAACACCACGTCGCGCGTCGACCTCACCGGCGGCACGGGCGCGAGCACACTCGATGCCGTCGTCACGAATCTCGTCATCGGCCAGAGCACCCGCACCACGAATTTCAGCGGAGGCATCAACACGTCGGGCGGGCTCCTGATGCAAAGCGGCACCCTGACCGCGACCACGATCACCCTCGGGCAAACCCTGAACAACCCCACGTTCGGCGCAAGCGGGCAGGTGATCTCCGGCAGCCTGTCCGTCTCGGGCGGCACCGTGAACGTGGGCACGCTCTATCTCGCCGACCAAAACTGGACAGGCGGCACCGTCAACGGCATCTTCCGGCTCGACGGCGGCGGGGCGCTCAACGCCGGCACGATCGCCTCGGGCACGGGTGCGGGGACGGGCGCAGCGGTTCGCACGTTTCAGTGGAACAACGGCACGATCGCCAACCGCGACGCGAGCACCGACCTCTCGATCGGCAGCGGCCTCGCGTTCGCTCTGGCCAGCACCGGCACCCACCGCTTCTCGATCGGCGCCGGTCGCAGCGGCTCCGTCGCTAGCGTGCTCGCGGGCGCAGGCGGCACGCTCGAGAAGGCGGGCGCGGGCACGCTCACGCTGTCGGCCAACAACACCTACACGGGCGCCACCACCGTGTCCGCGGGCTCGCTGCTCGTGAATGGCAATCAGTCCGCAGCGGTCGGAGCCGTGACCGTCGATCTCGGAGCCACGCTCGGCGGCTCGGGCACGATCGGCGGCGCGACGACAGTCAACGGCATCCTCTCGCCAGGCAACAGCCCGGGCGTACTCACGCTCGCAGAGCTCGCCCTCGGCCCGACAAGCACCACCCTCATGGAGATCGCGGGCACGGCGCGGGGCGGCGAATACGACGGCCTTACGATCACGCAGCCGGACGGCCTCGACTACGGCGGCACGCTCTCGCTCTCGCTCACCACCACGTTCGCCGACGACACCACGTTCGACCTGTTCGCCTTCTCGGGCCTCATGACGGGAAGTTTCTCGAACGTCACGGCGATGGGCTCCTACGGCAGCCTCACGTTTACGAACGATGGCCTCGGCGTATGGTCGAGCGGCCCCACGACAGTCACCGGGCAGACGATGACATTCTCGCAGTCCACAGGCAACCTCGTGATCGTGCCCGAGCCCGCCGGCTTTGTGCTGGCGGCGGTCGGGGCAGGCATCGTCTTCTGGGCCCGCCGCCGCCGATGACCGCTATCCGCCGCGGATTCACCCTCGTCGAACTCCTGGTGGTGATCGCCATCATCGGAGTGCTCGTGGGCCTGCTCCTGCCGGCCGTGCAGTCTGCCCGCGAGTCGTCGCGCCGGTCTGCATGCCAAAACAATCTCAAGCAGTGGGGCCTCGCCCTACTGACGTACGAGTCGGCCAGAAAAACCTATCCGCCGGCATCCGATGTGCGAGTCCCGCTGGCGGGGTCCGGAACGGCGACGCTGCACTGCACCACGGCGGCCACGGCGACCGCCAATGGTTCCAGCTGCCGCGGGGCGGGTTTGGCCATCCTGATTCTCCCCTTTATCGAGCAGCAGGCGATCTATTCGCGGTTTGAATCCACGGGAGGCTTTCGGAACGCATGGGCGAGCTGGTCGGCACCGTCCGTGCCGATCCCGCCCTACCGCTGCCCGAGCGAGATCAGGTTTGCGACGCAGTGGAACAAGCTCGACTATTACGGCGTCTCGGGGGGTGGCGACACGTCGCAACGGGCGGGGTACGCCTACGGCGACTTTTTTGACAACGGCCTGTTCATGGAAATCCGCCCTCGAAAGGTATCGCACGTCACCGACGGCACGTCGAAGACGCTGGCGGTCGGCGAGGGCAATCCTGCCCATACCGGATACTGGGCTTCGGGGGCGTCTCCGCCGGCCGATGGAACCGCCAGCGGCTGGACCACGGGGCATTCGGAGTGCAGCGACCCGAAGGGCTGCCCAGCCAAGATGACGCGGGGCTTCCGACACACGAAGCAGCCGATCAACTCATCCGATCCCCGCCTCAACGTGCCGTTCAGCACTTCGACGCTCCCGAACGAGTTTCCCTTCGGCAGCACCCATGCCGGCGGCGGAGCGGGATTCGTATTCGCCGATGGGCACACCGGGTTTCTGAGCGACTCAATCGATATGACCACATATCGTGCCCTTTCCACTCGGGCAGGCGGCGAGGGCATTTCGGCCAATGCTCCGTAACGAAGCCTGCCTGCCCATGGTCGCAGCCTTGCTGCTCACACTCTCCGCGTGCGGCCCGGCCCGGCCCGCCGTCGCGCCCGTAAGTGGCCGAATCACGGTGAGTGGTAAGCCCGTGACGACGGGAGTTGTCTGGTTCTATCCCGACGCCGGTCGTGCGGCGACGGGACTGATTGACGCCGATGGCCGCTACACACTGGGCACGTTTGCCAGGGCGGATGGTGCCCTCCCGGGCGATCAGCGGGTGGTGATCGAGTCACGTGAGATTTTGCAACCACAGGTGCGGCGGATGCCGATCAAAAGCGACATTCCCGCAGACCTGCCGGAGTCGATCAAGCAGGAGTGGGCCGCCACCTCGGCCTCTGCTGGCGCCGCGAAAATCAAATGGCTCGTGCCCGAGCGATACGCAGGGGTTGCCACTTCTCCCCTTCGTGCCACCGTCAACCCTGGCCCGAACACGATCGACTTCGACCTCGACCCCTGACAGAACCATGCATCTTAAGAACCTCGCACTTTCGTTGGGCGTTGCCATCTCGTGGTGCTGCTCTGTTCAGGCACCGGGTGAGGAGCGCTCTCTTTCCTCGGGATGGGCAGAGGATTTCTCCGATCCGGCAGCTTTCCAAAAGAACTGGTCGCCATACGGGTTTCTCGCCGAAGGCCGCGATGACAAGCATCCGCACGGGCGGAACGTCTCGGGCAAGGACGTGCGGCCCGAGTGGTGGCAGGTTGTCGACGGTGCACTGCGGGGATGGAACTTTCCCGAGGAGTTTCACCCGGCCGGCATCACGCGGAAGATCGCCGGAAACGACGTGCGGGTCTCGTTTCGGTTCAGATTTTCCGCGGGGGGCATGGCGGGCATCGCGGTCCGGGGCCCGAATCCGATCGTCGATCGCGATTTTCAGGTGGCCGTGTTGCATATCCGGCCCACGAGTATCACGGCCGCCGACAACACGGTGCTCCATCCGAAAGACTCTCCGGAGGCGGCGGCCCTGGCAAAGGAAGGCGGGTGGAATCGGAAGTTCTTCTACGCCAAGAAGGAAGACGTGAAGATCCTGCCGGACGAGTGGCATGACCTGTCGCTGGAGCTGCGGGGCAAGGAATTGACCGCGTTCATCGACGGCAGGAAGGTGCTCGAATACACGACGCTGGCCGGCGACGCCCCGAAGACCAGCATCGGCCTCCAGCCGGGTGGCAACAAGAAAGACATTCTCGACACCTGGTTCGACGACATCCGCATCGAGCCGTTGGACTGACGAGGCGGATCCACCGACGGCCGGAGCGGGAGTCGGCCAGCATATTCAGCGGATCAGTTTCGCCTCCCCTGGCTTCTTGATCCACTTCCAGAGTACCGGAGGAGGGACTTGAACCCACACGCCCTTGCGGGCAACGGATTTTGAGTCCGTCGCGTCTGCCATTTCGCCACTCCGGCTCGTGAGAGGCGTCGAATCTGTCCGAGATTACGACGCAGGCCGGCATTTTGCCAGCATCTGCTCTCCGCGGCGGTCGATAGCCCGTGGTAGGGTTGGCAGAGACTGGCACGGAGCCGTGCCACGCGGAGGCTTTCGATGCAGGTCGTGGTGTTCGAGGACGATGCCGTCGCAGGCCTGGGAGTGGTCACAGTCGCCCGGCCGGCATGCGACCTCACGCTGGGCGGCTCGACGCTCGCCGATGCACTGCGGCACCTCGGCGGCGTGGACCGGGTTCTCCGGCCGCACCTCGCCAAACACATCGTTGCCGTCGCCGGGAGACGGCCGACCCTCTGGGGAACGACCATCCCGATCGAAACCCCGCCGGCGATGGCATCGACGCACGGCGCTGTCGCACTTGCGGTCAACGCCCGCATGGTGCCGAGCCGGACGAACATCCAGTCGCTCCGCAGCCTCGTCGAGGCGGGGCATCGGGGAATCGTTCTCGATGGCGAGTCGCTGGCGGCAGCGATCCTCCACCTCGATGCCGACGGGGGCGGCCCTGATCGGCGCGCCCTGAGCGAGCTCATCGACACCCGCTCCACTTCGGCGATCGAGGCCTGCTGCCCCGACCAACTCGATGCCGCGTTCGAACTCCTCCACGAACCCCACGAGATCATCTCGGCCCACGAGCAATCGCTGACAGGTTCTCTGGCGATGCTGATCGACAGCGGACGGTTTCGCGAACTGCGGCCCGGGCTCTTCGCCGCCGAGGGCGCCTCGATCGCGGAGCAGGTCGTGGTCCGCCAGGGACCGGTGGTGGTCGAGGGCGGCGCCGAGATCGGCCCCTTCGTCTGCCTCGATGGTCCGCTGCTCGTGGGGCCCGAAGCCCGGGTCAATCCACATGCCTGGCTCCGCGCGGGCACGGTGATCGGCAGAGCCTGCCGCATCGGCGGCGAGGTCGAGGCCACGGTGCTCGAGCCCTTCTCCAACAAGCCGCACGACGGCTTCCTCGGGCACAGCCATCTGGGCAGCTGGGTGAACATCGCCGCCGGCACGATCACGAGCAACCTCAAGGCGAGCTATGGCCCGATCCGGCTCCGGCAGGACGACCGCACGATCGAGACCGGCCGGCAGTTTCTCGGGGCCATGATCGGCGATCTCGCCAAGACCGCGATCAACACCTCCATCCCCTGCGGCTGCCGCATCGGCGTGGCGGCGACGATCGGCGGCAGCGTGCCCGAGACCGTGCCCGCCTTCCAGAACCTGCTGGTTGGCGGCCCCGGCGGCAGCAGCACCTCCCATGCACAGGCCGAGGCCGCCCTCGAGCGGATGATGGCCCGCCGCGGCCTGGAAATCCTGCCGGCAGACCGGGATCTGATCGCTTCGCTCGCCGGTTTCGGTGCTGACTACACTAGAGGGTGACTGCTCGAGAGTGACCGCCAAAGAGAGACCTTCCCCTCGGATGCCCGTATCCATGACGCTGCATGACGCCTACGCCAACGGCCGCTTCGGCCTGTCGTTCGAACTCTTTCCGCCCAAGACCCCGGAGTCGGAGGCGACGATGTGGCGGACGGTCGACGACCTGATGGCCTTCGAGCCGGCGATGATCACCTGCACCTACGGCGCGGGCGGCTCGACCCGCGGCACGACGCTCGATGTTTTGCGGGGCGTCCGCTCCCGCCACGACATTCCAGTGGCCAGCCACCTGACCTGCGTCGGCAGTTCCGTCGACGAGCTGCGGGGCTATCTGCGGGAGGCGAGCGATCTCGGCGTCGCTGCGATCGTCGCCCTGCGTGGCGATCCGCCCAAGGGGGAGACGGCGTTTCGGCAGACCGACGGCGGGCTGCGATACGCCTCCGAACTCGTGTCGCTGATCAGGGCCGAGTTTCCCGAGCTCGGCATCCTCGTCGCCGGATATCCCGAGACCCACCAGGAGGCGCCGAGCCCCGAAGCCGACCTCGAAAACCTGCGCCGCAAGTGCGACGCCGGCGGCGACGTCGTCGTCACGCAGCTGTTCTACGACAACGCCGACTTCTTCCGCTTTCGCGATCGCTGCCTGGCGGCCGGGATCACGGCGCCGATCGTGCCCGGCGTGATGCCCGTCACCAACTACGCCCAGATCAGGCGGATCGCCACCCTCTGCAAGGCCCGCCTGCCGGAATCCTTCACCAGCGGCTTCGAGGCCGCCGGCGACGACGAGGGGGCACAGTTCGAGGCGGGCGTCGAGTTTGCCACCCGGCAGGTTCGCGAACTGCTCGACAGCGGCGTGCCGGGAATCCACTTCTACGTGCTCAACAAGTCGCCCGCGACCGTTCGCGTGCTCGAGCAGGTCGACCTGCAGGGAGCGGGCTGAAGCCGGTCCCACATCGGGCAGGAACGGCCCGCCTACGGTCGCGGAGGCAGGTCGTCGTCCATGCTGCTGATGTAGCTGCGGAGCCGCTCGAGTTCATCGCTCACGTGCCGCAGTTTGAGCATGTTCTCGACCCGCTTGACGAGTTCGACCTTGTTGACGGGCTTGGAGAGGAAGTCGTCGGTGCCGGCCTCGACGGCCCTCTCGATGTCGCCGAGTTCGCCGAGGGCGGTGACCATCAGGATCATGATCGGGCTCGTGGCCGGATCGCCCTTGAGCCGCTGACAGACCTCGAACCCCGACAGCTTCGGCATCATCACGTCGAGCAGGATCACGTCGGGGTGAAACTCCGCGACCCTCTCGAGCGTGTCCCGGCCGTCGACGGCGGTGGCGATCTCGCAGTCGATCTCGGCGAGATAGACCTCGAGAAGCTCGCGGTTCGGCTCGTTGTCGTCGGCGATCAGCACGCGGCTCTTCCGAGCCGCGGTCGTCGCTGCTGCCGATGCCTTCGCTTGTGCGGCTGTGGATTTTGGCATGGCGGCCGCCTTCTATGGCATCTCGAAGAGCGACTGGCTCTTCACGATCGCGAGATCGTCGGGGAAGGTGTGAAACGCCTGCACGAGCAGGCTCCGGGCCCGGGTCTCGATGTTGATCCAGCTGATTGCACCGAGGGCGAGCCTGCCGCCGGTCTCGAAGCGGTGGAACAGTCCGTGCTTGATGCCCTCTGAGCAGAGTTCCTGCTGGAACGTCCAAAACACCTCCGCCGCGACCGATTCGAGCTGGAAGCAGGTCTGGTAGGAGCCGCCACCACGACACTCCATCCGGTCGCTCCGCTCGCCGGTCAACCGGTGAGACAGCAGCCGACGCTTCTGCGGCAGGGGCTGCGCGGCGCTCGTGGCCACCTCGCAGAGGGTGAGCCCGTCCTTGCGCCAGGTGACAAGATGGCCCGCGCTCGTGATCGAGACGGCGGCCTGATAGCCGCCGCGTTCGATCGATCGCGTGGTCACGATCTCGAACAACTCCGGATGCAGCCCGCGGCCGTACAACTGAAACACCAACTCTGCGACCTTGGGGCGGACAGACAGCACGCGTGGCTTCTCCGGTGACGATGAGCCTGAATTATAAAAGTGCGGCCCGCTTTCCACAAAGACGAATCCAGTCCCCCGCAATCTGCCACGATCTGCTCAGAAAAGGTCCGCTCAGACACTCACAAAAGCCCGACCAGCATGTCGTAGGCGGCATGCGTCCCCGCAGCGATCCCGAAGCCACGGGTGACGAGCAGCGTCGCGAAGAAGACTCCCGCCAGCGTCCGGAAGGTGAAACTGTAGAGCGAGAAGGTGTCGCCCAACGGCCCGACATAGTGGGCCGCGCTGAACAGCAGGCTCGAAACGAGCACCGCCCAGGCCGCCGCCGCCAGCGTGCCGAATCCGATCCGTTGCAGAAGCCAGATCGCCAGCGGCAGGAGGATCAGGCGAAAGAGGACCTCCTCATAGAGTCCGGCCCCACAGTAGCCGATGAATCGGGCCAGAATTCCGGTCAGTCCGTCGGCGATGAAGAGCGGCCAGAGCCGCTGCTGCAGCCGGGCGATCACGAGCAGAATCGCCGCAAAAAACAGGCATTCAACCACCATGCCGAGGAGCACGGCGGGGCGAAATCGCCAGCGGTCGTGGGCCACGTGATGCCAGGCCAACAGTCCGATCACCGTCAGCGCCGGCAGCAGAAAATAAGACCCAAAACCCATTGCGTCGAGCAGCTGTCGAAGCCAGACATCGGCGCCGTTTCGGGGCGAGCCGCGGCCGAGCAGGAGAACACCTCCCTCATACGCCAGCACGAGCGGCAGCGTGAAGACGAGGCTGGTGAGCGGCGTCCGTGAGAGACTGAAATAGTCGTCTGCATCCCGCGACTCAGGATCGGCAGCGGATTCGACCGGTTCCTCCGACGTCGGCCCGCTGGCATCAGCTCCACCGGGCTCGTCCGGGCTGCCGAGGATGGCGGCGAACTGTTCGTCAAGAGCATCGAATGAATCGCGCGGAAAATCGGCATCTGGGTTGTCGGGGCGGTGAGCTGATGTCATGAGGAGCATCCTATCCGGCGATCTCCTGTCTGACTTCTGCCGATACGAATCGCCGCTCATCGGCATCGATCCCGTGGATATCCGCGGAAAAACCGCACTTGGTCGGCGTTTCAAAATCCAGAGGTCGTCAAATGCGAGCCTCCTTGCGACTGCCATCACTGCTGGCAGAAAAAATTTTTGCTGACTGAATCATCGATTTGTTCGGGGATTCATTGCGTGGTCGTCGAGCGTATGCCCGTCAGTGCTCCCAACTTCTTGACAATGGTGCGGTCCTCCACAGAATGACGCGCAGTGAGACCACTCGTGGCTTCTGCCAGTCGTGTGTTTCCAAGGATTCTTCGGTTGCTTGGCTGAGACGACTCGCAGCATTCGGAAATTGGGGGGCGACGACTTGAGGGATCGACAGTCGACGACCTTGGTCGTGGCCTGGATGTCCCCCCCGTTCCGGAGGCCGCCCGGCCACGGCGTCAGCGCCGCTGGGGGCCGGGCGGTGGTCTGAGGAGTGCTCCGCACCCTACAATGCGGTGGGCGGGCGAGATTCCCGCCCGGATGCGGGCCCGGCAGCCCCTCCCAATTCAGCGTCCGTGATCGGGGCAGCAGAGCATGGCACGATGCCTGATCGGGTGTGGTTCGAACCAGGGCAACCGTCGCGAGCACCTGGACCGGTCACTCGAACTGCTCCGCTTCATGCCCGGGCTCAAACTGCTGGCCACGAGCGTGCCGCGGGAGACCACGCCGATCGGTGGGCCGATCGGACAGTCGCCATTCCTCAACGCGGCCTGTCTGGTGGAGACCGACGTCGAACCCCACGACCTGCTGGGAATGCTGGCCGCCATCGAGAACACGCTCCACCGCGAGCGGGGCGACCGCTGGGGTCCGCGGACGATCGATCTCGATCTGCTGCTCTACGACGATCTCGTGATCGAAGACGACCTGCTCACGCTGCCGCATCCGCGGATGACGACCCGTCGATTCGTGCTCGAGCCCTGCGTGGAGGTCGCCGGCGACGCGATGCATCCGCTGGCGGGCTGCTCACTGAGATCACTGCTGGAAAATATCTCGCATCCACATCCCTACGTCGCGGTTGTCGGCGTGCCTGGCGCAGGCGCGTCTGAGGTCGCCGAGGCGCTCGCCGACGCGATGCTGGCCCGGCTGATCCACGCTCGGATCCCGCCGAGCCTGTTCGCGCAGGCGTTTTCAGACGCGAACGATCCGGAGGCCGATGCCGACAGACAGTCAACGGCATGCCTCGACGCGATTACCGGGGCAGCCCTGCCGCTGAACCGACAGGAGTGGCCGCGAGACACCCATCGCACGGTCACCGACTACTGGCTCGGAGCCCTTCCGTTGCTGGCAGGCGGCTCGCTTCCGAAGGCGGCCCGGGAGCGGCTCGAGGAGGCGTCGGTCAGAATCGCAGCCGGAACCGTCACTCCAAACGTGGTGCTGATGCTCGTGGCCGATTCCAAGACGATCGAAGAGCGGATCGCTTTTCGCTCGCGATCTCCGGCGCCACAGACCGACATCTTCTCCGATCTTGGCCCCGTGATCGGCTCCTGCGCCGACTCGGGCCTGTTGACCCGGCGACTGCTCGACATGCAGGACCGGATTCTCTGCCAACTGCGGCAACGAAAGGGCAGCGGTGCAGCGTTGCCGAAGGCCGTCGTGCTGATCGATGCCGCAGATCTCGGCGAGGCTGCCAACGAGGCGGTGGCCGCAGTCGAGGCGATGTCGTGACCCGGGAAATCCTGCCGGCTGACCCGTCGACTCCGGAGATCGTCTCCGATCCGCAGGCGATCCGTGCCGCAGTCGTGGCTGCCCGAGCCGCAGGCCGCCGCGTCGGATTCGTGCCCACGATGGGGGCCCTGCATGCCGGACATGCCAGCCTCGCGGCTCGGGCCGGAACCGAGTGCGACGATGTCGTGGTTTCGATCTTCGTCAACCCGACGCAGTTCGGGGCTGGCGAAGACTTCGACCGTTATCCCCGCAGGCTCGCGGACGACTGCCGCCTGCTCGGCCATGAGGGCGTCCGCTGGGTGTTTGCGCCGGAGTCCCGGACGATCTACCCGCCAGGGGATGCGACCCGGATCCTGGTCGACGGTCCGGCCCGGCGGTTCGAAGGCCTGATCCGACCCGGCCACTTCGAGGGCGTGGCGACGGTTGTCTGTCGACTGTTCAATGCCGTTCCGGCCGACGTCGCCTACTTCGGCGCCAAGGACTGGCAGCAGACCGTGGTCGTCCGCCGGATGGTCGAGGACCTCGGCCTTCCGATCGGAATCAGCATCTGCCCGACGATCCGCGAACCCGACGGGCTGGCGCTGAGTTCCCGAAACGCCTACCTCTCGCCGGCAGAGCGACAGCAGGCCGTCGGACTCCACGAGAGCCTGCTGGTTGCAGAACAACTCTGGAGGAATCAAGAGCCGGTCGACTCGATCGAGGCGGCGATGCGGGCCGCGATCGAGGCCCGCCAGATCCGCCTCGACTATGCCGCCCTCGTCGATCCCGTCTCGCTCGAGCCGCTCGATGTGGCCGGCGGCCCCGCCGTGGCACTTGTCGCGGGCAGGCTCGGCAGCACGCGGCTGATCGACAACCGACTTCTCGCCGCCCGCGGCTGACTGACGCCGACACCATGCTCTCGACACTGTTCCACATCCCGACCCGATGGACGATCGGGGGCACGACCCTGCCGCTGTTCGGCTTCGGCCTGGCGCTCCTCGTCTGGGCGATCGTCGGCGGAATCGCGATCCTGCGGGCGGCAAGGTCCAGCGGCTGGCAGGATGCCTTCATGGCGACTGCCCTGCCGATCGCCGTCATCGGCGGTGTCATTGCCTGGCTGCTGCCGGCCCTCGACGACGGGCAGGGGGTGCCGATCCGCGGCTACGGCATGATGCTGCTCCTTGCCGCCGCAGCCGGCACCTGGCTCTCGATCGTCCGCGGACGGTCTCAGGGCTTCGATGCCGACACGATCCTGGCCCTCGGCATGGAGATCTTCTTCTGGGGCATCGTCGGAGCCCGGCTGTTCTACGTGATCGAGTACCACGAGCAATTCTTTCCGCGCGGCCGCAGCCTCCTCGCCGGACTGCCCGCCGTGTTCAACATCGCCGCCGGTGGACTCGTCGTCTTCGGCTCCCTGCCGACCGCCGCGGTCGCGGCATGGCGGTTTGCCAAGCGTCGCGGACTGTCACTTCCACGTCTGGCCGATTGCATCGCGCCGGGCCTGCTCCTCGGCCTCGCCATCGGCAGGCTCGGATGCTTCCTGAACGGCTGCTGCTACGGGGGGCCCTGTGACCTTCCCTGGGCGGTGCGGTTTCCTCCCGACAGTCCGCCCTGGCTCGAACAGGCCGCCCGGGGACTGATCGAGCCACTGGCCGATGGACGGCGTCCGTGGAGCCTGCCGATCCACCCGGCACAGATCTATGCAGCCATCGATGCCGGGCTGCTGGCGGCCCTTGCCGTCGCTGCCACGCCGCTGGCCCGCCGTCCCGGCGAGGTGTTTGCGCTCGTACTCACGCTGCATCCGATTTCGCGGCTGCTGCTCGAGGCGATCCGTGTCGATGAGCCCCCTGCGCTCGGCTCCCCGTTCTCGATTTCGCAGCTGATCTCGCTCGTGCTGCTGGGGCTGGCGGCCGGGCTCTGGTGGTGGCTGTCACGGCAGCCCTGCCCGGGGATAGACTGCACCTTGCCAGTCGGCGGGAGGAACTCCTCAGCACTGCCGTCTCCAGACCATCCAGGCCGCCGATGACCACGCCCCCGAGCCCTCCAGCCCCCGATCCAGACGACGCCGTCGTCGAGAACGAATGGCGGCGGATCGAGGATGCCCGTATCGCCGGGGAACTGGCCGAGGCTCGGGAGGAGGCCGAACCCACCCCGCCAGGCCACAATTCCGGCAGTCGGCTCCCGATCTGGCAGGTGGTCGCCCTCGCCCTCGCCCTCGCCGCCGGCATCGCGGCGGCATTTCTCCTGGATCGACCCCTCAAACCGGTCGATCCAACCTGGCCGCCCAAGGCTGTCCAGCCCCTGAACCCTCCACAGGAGACCCCATGAGCCAGATTCCCAGCCAGGCCCAGACCGAACCCCGCACGCTCCCGCCCGGGGCTGTCACCGTCCGCTGCCGCATCGATGGGCCGTTGGTCGTCGAGCTTCCGCCCGATGCCGAGGAGAAGGGCCTGTTTCTCAGGGTCACCGATCACCTCGGTCAGGAGTACGCAATCCCTGCCCAGAAGAAGGCCCTGGCCCTCTGCCGTTGCGGCGAGACCAAAACCCGGCCCTTCTGCGACGGAACCCACAAGACCTGCGGCTTCAAGGCCGACGAGACCGCCGGCTGAGCCCCGGTGCCAGCGGTATCAAAACGACGCATTGTGCGGAGTGGGCAACCCCTGCGCATGAAGCAAACTCTTCCTCGGGTTAGACTTACGGCATGCTGCGGCCTCGGAAACCGCACCCCGCCACGGCGGAACGATATGGACTGGGCCGCGAATCCCCTGTACGGTTCATGTTGTCCGTGTAAGGAAAACCCGTGACTCCGGCAGTTTCGGCATGATGTCGCCCCAGCGAACGAACTTCTATCAGCGGTACAGCGTCGGGATCATGGCGGTCCTCGTGTTCCTGCTGCCGATGGTCGTGGTCGGGGCAATCAAGGCCAAGGGCAACAACCGCAACGACGTGAAGGGGTGGCTGCCGCTGGAGTATCCGGAGACCCAGGTCTACCGGTTCTTCCGCCGTAATTTCCAGGGTGAGGAGTTCGTTCTCATCAGCTGGGAAGGCTGCACGATGAGCGACCCCCGGCTGGAACTTCTGGCCCGAAAACTGCTCCCGCCCCCCGAAGAGGCCTCCCGGATCGATCGGCCGCTCTATTTCAAGACGGCCCAGACAGGCCCCCGGGCCATCGACCGGATGATGGCCGAACCGCTGAAGCTCGACCGTGAGGAGGCTGTTTCCCGGCTCACGGGGGCCCTGATCGGACCGCCCCCGGCGGGGGTCGAGCCGGGTTCGGCCGCCGACGACCTCGATTCGCGGCAGACCTGCCTCGTCCTGACCCTCGCCGACACCGCCCGTGCCAACCTCCACGGGGCGATCGACATGATCAAGAAAGTTGCTGAGCAGGAATGTGGTGTTCCCGAGCAGTCGATCCACATGGGGGGCCCGCCTGTCGACAACGTCTCGATCGACAAGGCCGGCCAGACGAGCGTCACGATCCTCTTCGGGCTCTCGCTCGTGGTCGGATTCTTCGTCAGCTGGTGGAGTCTCAAGAGCAAGCTCCTCGTCGGCCTCGTGCTCGCCTCCGGCGTCTACAGCATGTTCGCCAGCCTCGCCGTCGTCTGGTACTCGGGCTACCCGGTCGATGCGATCCTGCTGACGATGCCCTCGCTGGTCTACGTGGCCACCACCAGCGGAGCCATACATCTGGCCAACTACTACCGCGACCAGTTGGCCGAGACCGGCGTGCAGGAGGGGGCCGCCGGCAGGGCCGTGCACCACGCCCTGCTGCCGCTTTCGCTCGCCACCGGCACGACGGCAGTCGGCCTGGCCACGCTCGCCGTCAGTGAACTGGTGCCGATCCGGATGTTCGGCATCTTCTCGGCCGTCGGCGTGGTGGTCAGCTTCCTGATCCTCGTGTTCTTCATGCCTGCGGCGCTCGAGCTGTTTCCGCCGAAGCTCAGGCTCGGCAAGCTTGACGCCGAGGAGGATTCCTCCTGGCGTCCGATCGAGGAGAGCCGCTGGTGGCATGTCGGCCAGTGGATCACCCGCAACCACGCCCTCGTGGCCACGACCTGCCTGCTGCTGATGGCAGCCGTCGGCTATGGCATGACCCGGGTCGAGAGCAGCGTCCAATTGATGCGGCTCTTTTCCCCCAGGGCCCGGATCCGCGAGGACTACCGCTGGCTGGAAACCCGTCTCGGGCCGCTCGTTCCGATGGAAATTCTCGTCCGGATCGACGAGAAGCAGTGCGGCCTCAACTTTCTCGAACGGATGGAACTGGTCGGCGCGATCCAGCGCGAGATCGGCACCCTCGACGAGGTTGGCAGTTCGCTCTCGACCGTGACCTTCGGCCGCAGCCTCGACCCGGGCGATGCCGGTGACGGGCTGGGTGGAGCGGCGGCCCGGGCATTCGGCCTCGGAGCCCGCACCAAGCGGAGCGTGCTCAACCGTCGGCTGACGGCCCACCGGCAGGATTTTCTCGACGGCGACTATCTTCGCGAGGCGAAGCTCCCCGATGGTCGCGAGGAGGAACTCTGGCGGATCAGCGCCCGGGTGAGCGCCACCAAGGAGGTCGACTATGCCCTCTTCCAGCGGGACCTGCGGACCAAGATCGATCCGATCCTGGCCGGCATGGAGAAGGACGGCGTGCACGGGATCAAGGTCGAGTACACCGGCCTCGTGCCGCTGGTCTACAAGGCCCAGCACTCGCTGCTCGACGGCCTGATCCTCGGCTTCATCACCGATTTCGGGATCATCGTCGCCGTGATGATCGTGCTCTGCAGGGCCGCCTCGGCGGGCTTCGTCCTGCTTTTGCCGGCGGCCTTCCCCGCCCTGATGGTGTTTGGCGGCATGGGCTGGGGCAACTCGATGCTCAAGTCGCTCGATGCCGGAACGCTGCTGATCGACATCGGCACCGTGATGGCCCCCAGCGTGGCCCTCGGCGTGACCGTCGATGACGTCGTCCACTTCATGCTCTGGTTCCGCCGCGGCATCGCCGATGGCCTTGATCGCAGGCAGGCCGTGATGCTCGCCTACAAGGGCTGCGCCCGGGCCATGTATCAAAGCTGGGGCGTGATCGGGATCGGGCTTTCGGTGTTTGCCCTCTCGCCCTTCGGCCCGACCCAGCGATTCGGCCACATGATGCTCTCGATGCTCACCGTCGCGCTCGTCGGCAATCTCGTGCTCATGCCGGCACTGCTCGCCGGCCCCCTGGGCGCCGTGTTCAGCTGGAGCGTGCTGCGGATCGAGCGGGCGAAGGCCGAACGCGAAGGCCGCCGCCGCGTGAAGGCAGATCCCGGCAGCGACGCCCTCCCACCGCCACACGTCCTTCCCGGACCGGCCAAGCAGGTCGTGCATGCCTGACGGCCCGCCGGATGCTCGAACCGGCGACGGACTGCCGACCGCGACGATCATGCTCAAGCCCAAGCGGGCACGGCCATTTTTTGGTCGGCATCCCTGGGTCCTCGACTCGGCGGTGCTTCGGGTCGATGGCGAACCGGCCGACGGCGACGTTGTCGATCTCGCCACCCACGACGGCACATTCGTCGCCCGCGGCCTCTGGAATGCATCGAGCCGACTCCGCGTCCGGCTCTACGCATTCGACCCGGCCACACGACTCGACGACGCCTTCTGGCAGACGCGGATCGCATCGGCCGTCGCCCTCCGGACGACGCTCGGGCTCGACGATCGGGCGGCTGCGGCCCGGCTCGTCAACAGCGAGGGGGACGACCTCTCCGGCCTGATCGTCGACCGCTACGGCGAGTATCTCGCCGTCCAGGTGACGGCGCTGGCGATGGCCTGCAGGCTCGAGGCCATCTGCGACTCGCTCGAATCGCTCGTCTCCCCGCGCGGCATCCTGCTCCGTGGGGCCGAACGCGGTCTCGCCAAGCTCGAGGGTCTCCATCTCGCCGACCGGCTCGTCCGGGGCACGGCTCCCGACGGCCCGGTCTTCGTCCACGAACACGGTCTGAAGTTCGGCGTCGACCTCGCCGAGGGGCAGAAGACCGGCTACTACCTCGACCAGCGGGACAACCGCCAGGCCGTGGCCGCTGCCGCCAGAGGCCGGCGGGTGCTCGACATGTTCTGCTATTCAGGCGGCTTCAGCCTGGCCTGCGCAAAGGCGGGTGCGAGGAGCGTTCTGGCAGTCGATTCGAGCGCCAAGGCGACGGCCCTTGCCAAGGCCAATGCCGGCCTGAACGGCGCCGCGAGCGTCTCGGTCGAGACGGCCGACGCCTTCGAGAAGCTCGATTCGCTGACGGCTGCCGGCGAGCGGTTCGGGATGGTGATCCTCGATCCGCCGAAGTTCGCCCGCAGTCGGGCCTCGCTCGACGACGCCCTGCGGGCCTACCACCGGATCAACCGGGTGGCGGTCGGCCTGCTCGATCCGGGCGGCATCCTCGTCAGCTGTTCCTGCTCGGGATCGGTCTCGCGCGAGGATTTTCTGCAGATGCTCTCCGGCGTTTCCCAGCGGAGCGGTCGATCGATCCAACTGCTCGAATGCCGTGGTGCGGCAGCGGATCATCCCGTCAGTGCAAGCTGCCTCGAGGGTGAGTATCTGAAGTGTGTCATCGCCCGGGTGGCCTGACGACCTCCCTGCCGCGGCCATGAAAGCAACCGTCCTTCGCGATCAGGCCACGACCCCCGACGGCCGGCTGATGACGCTGCACGAGCACGACGGGGCCCTGATGATCCGCGTCGGAGGGGTCGAATTGATGTCGACCCGTCGGCACCATTCCGAGGAGCGGCTGGCCGAACTGACCACTCGCCGACTGAAAAAACAGTCCCGGCCGCGGCTCCTGATCGGCGGGCTGGGCATGGGATTCACGCTGCGGGCGGCCCTCGCCGGCCTCGGCCCCGAGGCCCGGGTCGTGGTGGCCGAACTGATGCCGGCCGTCGTCGCCTGGAACCTCGACCCCGCCTACGGGCTCGGCGCCGACGCTCTGGCCGATCGGCGGGTCGAACTCGTCACGGGCGACGTGATCGACCTTCTGGCAAGGAATCCCGCAGCCTACGACGCAATCATCCTCGATATCGACAACGGTGCCAGCGGTCTGAGCACCGGATCAAACAGCCGGCTCTATTCTCCTGCCGGTCTCGGGCTGGCGAAGGCCGCGCTCAGGCCTCACGGCTGCCTTGCCATCTGGTCGGCCGGCGACGATCCGGCCTTCGTCGAGCGGATGCAACGTTCGGGCCTCGTCGTCACGGTCGAACGCGCCCGAACCCATGCGACGGGCGGCGGCTGGGTGACGCTCTTCTTCGGCAGCGCACCGCCGTAGCCTTCGCGGTCAGAGCTTTCGCAGACGCGTGTACTCGTCCATGGTGACGGTTGTCAGTTCGCCATCGTCGCGAGAGAGGATCAGCACGTCGGAATAGACCTTGTCGTCGGGATTTCGGCGGAAGTGGAGGCCGTGGCGGCGACGCTCACGGCGGAGCACCGAGCCGACGGTCGTCGTGCTCCACTTGGCGCTCGAACCGACCGTCACGCCATGCACGACCTCCACCCTGTCTCCCGGCTGGAGAAGCTCGTAGAGGCTGCGGGCCTGGTATTCCTCGGGTGTCATGTGCTCTCTCCCAAAGCCGACCGCTCAAACCTCTTTGCTGTCGATCCACTTCATCATCTTGCGGAGCCGGCGGCCGGTCTCCGTGAGCTGGTGCTCCCGCTCGCGGCGGCGGGTGCTCTTGAACATCGCAGCACCGCCCCGGTTTTCGAGGATCCAGTCGCGAGCGAACTGGCCCGAGCGAATCTCCTCGAGAATCTTCTTCATCTCCTTGCGGGTCTCCTCGGTGATGATCCGCTTGCCGCGGGTGTAGTCACCGTATTCGGCCGTGTTCGAGACGCTGTACCGCATGTACTCGAGGCCGCCCTGATAGAAGAGATCGACGATCAGCTTCATCTCGTGGAGGCATTCGAAGTAGGCCATCTCCGGCTGGTAGCCCGCCTCGACGAGGGTGTCGAAGCCGGCCTTGATGAGCTCGGAAACGCCGCCGCAGAGCACCGCCTGCTCGCCGAAGAGGTCGGTCTCGGTCTCCTCGGCGATCGTGGTCTCGATCACGCCGCCCCGGGTGCCACCGATTCCCTTCGCATAGGCGAGGCCGATCTTTTTTGTCTCGGGGCTGGCGCCAGGGCCGAGCGCGATCAGGCAGGGCACGCCGCCCCCCTTCACGTATTCGCTGCGGACGAGATGACCCGGACCCTTGGGTGCCACCAGCAGGATGTCGTGTCCGGGCGGCGGCTCGACCTGGCCGAAGTGGAAATTGAAGCCGTGGCTGGCCATCAGCACGGCGCCCTTCTTGAGGTTGGGCCTGATCGACTGCTTGTAGACGTCGCCCTGGAGTTCGTCGGGCAGCAGGATGTTGATCACGTCGGCCTGCTTGACGGCGTCCTCGACGCTCATCGGCGAGAAGCCGTGGCTCTTGGCGAGCTCGTAGTTCGGTCCACCGGGACGCTGGGCCACGATCACGTTCAGGCCGCTGTCCCGCAGGTTTTGGGCCTGGGCATGCCCCTGGCTGCCGTAGCCGATGATGGCGATGGTTTTGCCTTCGAGGGCCTTCAGGTCGGCATCGGCGTCGTAGTAGATCGTGACGGGCACGGGAAAACTCCTGGGTCCGGGGAGAAAAAGTGGAGGCGAATGGGAACGGAATGAATGAACTGAATCTGGGAGCGGATCAGGCGAGCGACTCACGGGCCGAGGCAGCGTCGGCTGGACGGCCGCCATCGGCCGCCTCGGTGAGCTCTCGGGTCGGAGAACTCCCGCGAACCATCGCGATCCGGCCGGTGCGGACGAGTTCGAGGATGCCGATCGGCCGCATCAGCTCGATGAAGCCCTCGATCTTCTTTTCCGTGCCCGAGATCTCGACGATCACACTGTCGGCGGCGACGTCGACGATCCGGCCACGGAAGATCTCGGCAAGTTCCTTGACCTCCGTCCGGGTTGGTCCGGCGACCGCGGCGACCTTGATCAGCATCAGATCGCGTTCGACGTAGTTGCGGGAACTGATGTCGTCGACCCGGACGACGGTGACGATCTTTTCGAGCTGGCGGCGGACCTGGTCGAGGACCCGGTCATCGCCGCGAAGCACGAAGGTCATTCGGGAGAAGCCCGGATCCTCGGTCTCGCCGACGGCAAGACTGTCGATGTTGTAGCCCCGGGAGGCGAGCATTCCCGAAACGTGAGCCAGCACGCCCGGGACGTTCTGGACGGTGGCCGAAAGGACGTGTCGCATGGGTGCTGTCTGCTGCCTGAAACGGGAGAAAGAAGGGCGGAAAGGGCGACCGGGGGCAGCCCCGGAGTCTAGTTTGGATGAACCGGCAGATTCAAGCCGGTGATCTCGAGGCCCGGCCCAGGGGTGGCCGCATTCCGCTCGTATTCCGGTTCTCTTCCGGCAGGGTTTGACGCCTGCGGCGGGGATGCGGGGTGAGCGTTGACATGGGCCCGAAAAACCCGATAGTTTGCCAGGCTCGGTTGAGCCTTTTCAAAGACCTGTCCGATCCCCGATCCCCGAAACCCCGCGAGCGTAAGAGCGTGTCGAACGTCCTGGCCCAAGAATTGATCGAAGCCGGCGTGCATTTTGGCCATCGTGCCAGCCGCTGGAATCCGAAGATGAAGCCGTACATCCACGGCCGTCGCAACCTGATCCACATCATCGACGTTCGCGAGACGATCCGCGGCCTGCTCCGGGCCAGGAAGTATCTCAAGCAGGTTTCCGGGAGCGGCAGCCTCGTGCTCTTCGTGGGCACGAAGCGGCAGGGGGCCGAGGCCGTGGCACGCGAGGCCGCTCGCTGTGGCATGCCCTATGTCAGCGACCGCTGGCTCGGTGGCACGCTCACCAATTTCCGCACGATTCGCAACCGGTTGGCCAGACTCGAGGAACTCGAAAAGCTGATGCCTTCGGAGGAATTCGGCGCCTATTCGAAGAAGATGCAGTCTTCGCTGCGGCGTGAGTTTCGCAAAATGGAGCGGAATCTGGGCGGCATCCGCACCCTGTCGCGGCTCCCGGAATGCCTCGTCGTGTTTGATCCCAAGAAGGAAAAGAACGCGGTCAACGAGGCCCGCAAGATGGGCATCACGACCGTGGCGCTGATCGACACCGACTGCGATCCTGATCTCGTCGACCTGCCGATCCCTGGTAACGACGATTCGATCCGTTCGATCGAACTCGTCGCCGCACGGATCGCTGACGCGATTCTCGAGGGCAAGACGCAGGTTGCTGCGGACGCCCAGGTGGCTGCGGAAGGTGCCGACAGCGGCGATGCGGCCGACGGCAAATCAAGGCCTTCGCCCAAGCCGCGGTCTGCCGCCAAGCGGCCCGTTCCCAAGCCCCCGAAGGTCTAGAAATTCTGGCCCGCAAGGCCATCGATGGCCCTTGTCCGTCCGGGCAGCACCGCAGACACATCGTTCGGTAGAGGAGTGAAGGCAATGGCAGAAGTTACCGCGGCCGCAGTCATGGCTCTCCGTGACAAGACCGGCCTCCCGATGATGGAGTGCAAGAAGGCCCTGCAGGAGTGTGGTGGCAACACCGACCAGGCGGTCGAGTGGCTCCGCAAGCAGGGCATCAAGACGCAGGCGATGCGGGCAGACCGCGAGATGTCGACCGGTCGGCTCGCCGTCTATACCGACCCGGCCAAGGGCGTGGCTGCTATCGTCGAGATGAAGTGCGAGAGCGCCCCAGTCGCCGGCAGTCCCGATTTCAAGGATCTGGTCAACGACATTGCAAAGACGCTGGCACTCGGCCCCGGTGCCGCGACCCCGGCCGACCTGCTCTCCCAGAAGAGCCAGGCCCATCCCGAGAAAACGCTCGGCGAACTGAAGGACGATCTCTTCAATCGCATGCGGGAGGTGTTTGATCTCTCCCGGATCTGCCGGATCGACTCTCCCTGTGGCGGCTACGCACACCATGACGGCTCCAAGGCCGCACTCGTTGAGATTTCCGGCACGACCAGCACTCCCGAGGCGGCGACTGCCGCCAAGGAGATCGCGATGCACGTCGTCGCGCTGGCACCGCAGGCCCTGAACAAAGACGATCTCGACCCTGCCGTCGTCCAGAAGGAGCGGGAGATTCTCACCGAGGCCGCCCGCAGCGAGGGCAAGCCGGAGAACATCATCACCAAGATGATCGAGGGCCGGCTGCGAAATTTCTTCAGCCAGTGCGTGCTCCTCGAACAGCCCTTCGTGAAGGACGACAAGCAGACCGTCGGCCAGTTCGCCAAGGCGGCCGGGTTCGACGTGAAAAAGATGGTGAACTGGAAACTGGGCGGTTGAATCGATTCCAGAGTTTCACCCCAGGGTTCTACCCAGGGTTTCACTCAAGGCCCAGCGGACCTGCCGGCCTGCGGCCGGAAAAGCGGCAGGATTCCAGCCCCGCAAGATCGGTGATTTCGGCGTGACCGACGGACGGCCCTACAAACGCGTGCTGCTCAAACTCTCCGGCGAGAGTTTTGCCCGGCATGGCGAGCGGGGGATCTCGATGGACGAGGTCGTGCACGTCTCCCGGCAGATGGTGCAGGCCGCCTCCCGCGGCGTCGAACTGGCGATCGTGATCGGCGGTGGGAACATCCTCCGCGGAGCCTCTTTCCTCGCGGGCAACACCGGGGTGCAGGAGGCAACGGCCCACACGATGGGAATGCTCGCAACCGTGATCAACGGACTGGCCCTCCAGGATGCGATCGAGAGCCTCGGTGGCCAGACTCGGCTGATGACGGCGATCCGGATGGACGGCGTTGCCGAACCCTACATCCGCCGCCGTGCCCGAAGGCACCTCGAAAAGGGACGGATCGTGATCCTCGCGGCAGGAACGGGAAGCCCCTTCGTGACCACCGACACCGCCGCCGCCCAACGGGCCCTCGAACTCGGCGTCGACATTCTCATGAAGGCGACCCGGGTGGATGGCGTGTTTTCCGACGATCCGGAGCGAAACCCCCATGCGATGCTCTACCGCGATCTCAGCTACCAGCAGGTTCGCGACCAGAATCTGCGGGTGATGGATGTCACCGCCATCTCGCAGTGCATGGAGCATGCGATGCCGATTCTGGTGTTCAACTACCGCAAGGAGGGAAACATCGAGCGGGCCGTGGCCGGCGAGAAAATCGGCACCCTGATCGGCGGCCGCCGCGAGGAATCCCGGGCCTGACGGCCCCCTGCCAAAACCTTGACTCGGCCGCTTTCGGGGGGGAAAATCGGTCTTTTCGGCCGGTCCACGACCCCATCCCCCCGCGGCCATCCCCCCCACGCAGGAACATCTCCATGCGATCCATGCCTTCGGCAACCGGTCGTCCGGGCTCACAGAATCGCGGATTCACGCTCGTCGAACTGCTCGTCGTGATCGCCATCATCGGGGTTCTCGTCGGCCTGCTGCTACCGGCGGTGCAGTCGGCCCGCGAGTCGGCACGCAGGTCATCCTGCGTCAACAATCTCAAGCAGGTCGGCCTCGCCGTCTCCTCCTACGAAACCGCTCGGAAGGTTCTCCCCAAGGGACGCGACACCCGCAGCGAGGGAGGTATTCCCGAAGGCAGCCCGCCGCGACTGCGGGAGGGGTATTCGTGGGCCTTTCGCCTGCTGCCCTTCATGGAACAGACGGCGATCTTCGATGCCTACGTGCCGACGGAACCGGTCTATTCCGGGAGCAACGCCCGGGCGATGCGTTCGACCGTGGGCGGATTCTACTGCCCCAGTCGGCGTGCACCCGCGAGCGATCGCAACTTCGACAACAACAACGATGCCCCGCCGGCGGGCGGCATCGGGGTCGCTGCCGGCGGCGACTATGCCGCCAATGCCGGGGCCTACTACACGTTTTCGTCGCCCGACGACTATCCGGGTGATGAGCTGGCCAGTCCGATGAACGAGACCAAATATTCCGGTCCGATCCACACGTTTTCACGGATTCGCTCGGCACAGGTGAGCGACGGACTGAGCAAGACGTTTGCAATCGGCGAGCGGCACATTCCGCCGATCGATCCGTCCTGGCCTGCGGAGAAGATCCACTTCAATCAGGGAGACACGGCCTTCTTCGCGGCCGACACCCCATCGACACAGTTCCGCGACACGCTTCGTGGCCTCGCCTCGGCTCCCGACGACCGGAATTCCAGGAAGTTCGGCAGCCTGCATCCCGGCCTCGTGAATTTTGTCTTCCTCGACGGCCACGTGGAGGCGATCGGAATCGAAACCGACAGCAACATCCTCCGCTGGTATTGCCTGATCGCCGATGGCAACGACCCGACAGCCGCCGCCGACGACAATGACGCCGGTGGCCTATGACGGCCCGGAAATCTCCGGCCCCGGCGGCATCCGGCCGTGGACGGACTCTCGCCGCCGCAGTGGCCGCGATCCTGATCGCGGCTCTGGCATGGTTCGCCCTGCGTCCCCGTGAGGATCTCGTCGGACAGACGCTCGAACTCGAGCAGGCAGTGCTTCTTGGCGATAGCTCCGGGCGCCAGGCTCGCCGCACGGTCGACCAGATCATCCGCAACGTCGATCGGATGCGGTCGGACGACATCACAACGCTGCGGAACGCGCTCGATGCCGAGTGGCTGAAGGCACGGGGACAGGACATCGACGCCTATTTCGCCGCGACCACCGACCAGCGAGAGTCGATCCTCGACCGCAGCATCGACCGCACCCTGGCCTACCGGGAACTGCGGTTCGCCCTCAATCCACGGTCTCCCGGACCGGGCATGGGCGGCCGCCGCAGACGCGGCCGCGACCAGAAGCTGGCAGAGGTCAGCGGGGACGAGGCCCGTGGCAAGCTCGTCGCGATCTATTCGGAAGCCTTGCGAAAACGGGCCGGGGAGCGGAAAATCCCGATTCCTGAATGGCAGTAACAGCCCCGAGGATTTCTGCGTGAGCCATTCTTCCCATGATCGCCACTATGCCTGGTGGCTGATCATGTGCCTCTGCGGTGTGGATTACTTCAGCACCCTCGGCTACCAGCCCTCGATCGCCTTCGAGGGTGCCGGAACGCTCGCCCCGATCGCGACGTTCGTTCTCGTGCTCGTGACGCTCTTCGGGGCCCTGCCGATCTATCGGCACGTGGCCGAGGAGACGCCCGATGGTGTCGGTTCGATCGGCATGATCGAGCGGATGTTCCGCGGCTGGGGCGCCAAGATCGTCGTCCTCGTGCTGATCGGCTTCGCAGCGACCGACTTCGTGATCACGAAGACACTCTCCGCCGCCGACGCCGCGGCCCACCTGATCAGCAATCCACTCTACGCCGGCCACTTTCCCAGCTGGATGCAGGGGCAGATGGCCGTGACCATATTCCTGCTCGTGCTGCTCGGCGGCATGTTTCTCAAGGGATATGACGAGGTTGTCGGCGTGGCCACGGTGCTGGTCATCGCCTTTCTTGGGCTCACGCTCATCGTCGTGAGTGCCAGCCTCTTCTACCTCTTCACGCACCCCACGCTCCTGCCGTACTGGATCGGCGAAATCACCTCCGGCCGATACCATCTCGAGCATGCGCCGATCGCCGGTAGCGGCCCCTGGGTGGCGCTGGGTATCTCGCTGCTCGTCTTCCCGAAATTGGCCCTCGGCCTCTCCGGATTCGAAACGGGCGTGCTCCAAATTCATCTCGTGAAGGGCACCAATTCGGATCCGGCCGACGAGACGGCCCGTATCGCGAACACACGCAAACTTCTGCTCGTAGCCGCGCTCATCATGTCGTTCTTTCTGATCGGATCGTCGTTGATCACCGGCACAGACACGCTGATCCCGGCCGAGGAGCTCCGGCTCGAACCGGTAAAGGGAAAGGCGATTGATCGGGCGCTGGCCTACATCGCCCACGGAGAGAGCCCACATCCGATCTGCCCGCTCTTCGGTCAGGTCTTCGGCACCGCCTATGACGTCAGCACGATTCTGATCCTCTGGTTTGCCGGCGCCTCGGCGATGGCCGGACTG
>CAMDFJ010000032.1 GCA_945897435.1 Candidatus Kuenenia stuttgartensis
GTCGTGCCGCTCGACGACGGACTCGTGAGGTGAAACTCGAGCACGCCGTTGGCGAGCGGGGCCTCGTCGATCCTGACGCTACCGGTCACTCCATGCAGCCGCGTGCTCTTCGGGATGACGAACCAGATCGCAGCCGCGACCAGGCAGCCGCTGGCGAGAAACGCGATCAGCTTCGGAGCCCAGTGGGCAACGCCCGGTTTCTGGGCCGTGCGATCGGGTTTTTTCTGTGGCCTGCCGACGGCGGTTCGCTGGGCCGAGCTGCGTCGACGCGGTTCGGGAGCCTGGCTGCCCTTGAATCGTTGCCCGTCGATGAGCCGACGAAGCGCCTCATCGGCAGCGGCCGCGGATCCTGTCGGCAGCGTTGCGGCTCGGCGGCCGACTGAGGCAGCGGAGTGGGAATTGTGGGAACTGGAAACGACTGCGGTGGACATGGCGAAGGCTCCTTCGAGCTGTCGCGGTCCTCCGGTTTTCCGGTCGGTGCGCGGGGCGGGCGGTTGGGTTGAGTGAGTTGTCTGGGAGGGCGAAGGGGGCTAGCGGTCGGTTTTGTCGAGCCGCGTCTTTTCAGTTCGTTCGATCTGCACGACGACACCGTCCTGCACGATCGCGAGCACGGATCCATACCGCAGGCCTTCCAGGGCTTCGCCGATTCGCCGCAGCGTCGGGTTTGCCGCGGCCGGTGAGGCGGGGTCCATGCGGTCGTTGGCGGGACGATTGTTCTGGCTCATATCGAGTACTCGGGTCCGGGGATGAACACGCGGGCGTTGCGGGGCGTGATCGCGACGTGGGTTCCAGGTTCGAGCGTGATCTGCAAGCCGCGTGCCGTTTCGGTGGGGACGTCGACATGAAGCTCCTGTTCGGAGCCATGGGGGCGGCAAGCCACTCGAGTGATCGGGCCGGAGCGGGTCACCCGCACGATGCTGGCCGCGAGGCTCGTGCCGAGCCGGTTGGCGACCGCCCCCGGCGGGGAGATTTCGAGTTCGTGCGGTCGCAGATAGACACGCGCCTCGCGGGACTGGGCATGAGGATAGGCCGGGTAATCGATCGGAATTCCATGCCAGAAGGCCCGGCCGTTCTCGACGCGGCCGTGATAGACGTTCACATTGCCGAGGAAGTCCATCACGAACGGCGTGGACGGACGGTCGAACACCTCGTCGGGCGTGCCCTGCTGCTCGATCTTTCCGTGGTTCATCACCACCACCTCGTCGGCGAGCTCGAACGCCTCCTCCTGATCGTGCGTGACGAAGACGCTCGTCATGCCGATTTCGTCGTGCAGCCGGCGAAGCCACTGCCTCAGCTCGACACGGACCTTCGCGTCGAGGGCGCCGAACGGCTCGTCGAGAAGCAGGATCTTTGGCCGGATAGCGAGCGCCCGGGCGAGCGCCACCCGCTGCCGCTGGCCACCGGAAAGCTGCGAAGGCTTACGGCCGCCGAGGCCCTCGAGCCGCACAAGCCGGAGGAGCTCCTCGACGCGGGTCGTGACCTCGGCACTGGGCACCTTGCGGACCCGCAGCCCGAAGGCCACGTTTTCGAAGACGCTCATGTGCCGGAAGAGCGCGTAGTGCTGAAACACGAATCCCACCTCCCGCTGCCGGGCGTGCCGCTCGGTGATGTCCTCGCCGTCCTCCTCGATCGAACCCGCATCGGGGAACTCGAGGCCGGCGATGATCCTCAGGAGCGTGGTCTTGCCGGAGCCTGATGGGCCCAGAAGAGCCAGGAGCGTTCCCGCCGCAACGTCGAGCGACACGTCGTCGAGGGCCTGGAACGAGCCGAAGGATTTCGAGATGGAGCGAACGTGAATGCTCATGGTCTTGTAGCTTCCAAACGGGTGTTTTCCAGGCCCCGCGCGGCCTCGAGGTCGCGGGATTCCGCCTCGAGACGCCGCTCGATGACGAACTTGGCGACGAGCGTGACGAGGGCGAGGCCCGCGAGCACGCTGGCCACCGCCATCGAGGCGGGCTGGCGGTATTCCTGAAACAGTTTTTCGACGCGGAGCGGCATCGTGTCGGTGGCGCCGGCGATGTGGCCGCTGACGACGTAGACGGCACCAAACTCCCCCATCGCCCGGGCGTTGGCGAGCACGATCCCGTGGAGCAGCGCCCAGCGGATGTTCGGCAGGGTGACCCGCGTGAACACCTGCCAGCCGCTGGCACCCAGGCTCACCGCGGCCATCTCCTCCTCGGGGCCGATCGCCTCCATCACCGGGATCAGTTCCCGGACGACGAGCGGCAGCGTCACGAACGTCGTCGCCAGCACCAGCCCGGGCCAGGAGAAGATCACCTTCCAATCGAGCCAGGCGAGCGTCGGGCCGAGGAGCCCCTGACGGCCGAAGATCAGCACGAGCGCCAGACCGGCCACGACCGGCGACACGGAGAAGGGGACGTCGAACAACGAGATCAGCAGCGACCGGCCTGGAAAGCGAAATCGGGCCACCAGCCAGGCGGCGGCGACGCCGAATACCGTGTTGATCGCGACGGCGACCGGGGCGACGGTCAGCGAGAGCCAGATCGCGTGCCGCGTGTCGGGGTCGTCTGCCAGGGCGGCCCACCAGCCGCCGACCCCGCGGGAGAACGCCTCGTAGAACACGCTCACCAGCGGCACGACGATCAAGATTCCGACGATCGCCACGGCCGCGGCGACGAGCAGGGCCGCAATCGGCTTCGACTCGTTGGATTTCGGGGTGGCGTGGGCAACCATGGATGTTGTCGCGTGTGGGTTACTGGGCGTTGCGGGCGAGTCGCTGCTGCAGGGTGTTCACGACGACCAGCAGCGTGAGCGACATCGCCAGGAGCAGGACGGCCACGGTCGTCGCCTCGGCGTAGGCAAACTCCTCGAGGCGGGCCACGATCAGCACCGGCGCGATCTCCGTCTTGAAGGGCATGTTGCCCGAGATGAAGACGACCGAGCCGTATTCGCCGAGCGCCCGGGCGAGCGACAGGGCGAAGCCGGTGACGACGGCCGGCAGGATTCCCGGCAGGACGACGCGAAGGAATGTCTGCAGCCGCGAGGCGCCGAGGATTCGAGCCGCCTCTTCCGTGTCGCGATCGAGGCTCTCGATCACCGGTTGCACGACCCGGATCGCAAACGGCAGGCTGACGAATACGAGCACGAGCACGATGCCGAGGTAGGAGTAGGCCCCGTTGATGCCGAGCGGCACGAGCCACTGACCGAGCCAGCCCTTCTTCACGTAGAGCGAGGAATAGACGAGGCCCGCGACCGCCGTCGGCAGGGCGAGAGGCACGTCGACGAGCGCGTCGATAAGCCGCCGCCCCGGAAAACGGACGCGGGCCAGCACCCAGGCGACGACCAGTCCGAGCAGCGAACTGATCACGGCGGCGATCAGCGATGCGCCGAGCGAGACGGCGTAGGCGGCCCGGGCCCTCGGCGTCCAGGCGGCAGCCAGGAATCCGGCCGGTCCAAGAGAGGCCGCCCTCAGCACGAGCACGGTCAACGGGAAGACGATCAGGGCCAACACGACGAGCGATGTGATTGCGGCGCTCGCGCCGAACCCCGGCAGCACGGCGGCCCGCCGACGGAGCCGCCCCCGGCGGACTGCATCGGATGGTGGCGACGAACCGGCGGCGAGGGACGAGTGGTCGGCGAGGGCGATCATCGTGGTGGTCGATTGGGACATAGATGTGGGTTAGAACTTCGGTTCAGCGGCCCGTCGGCTGGTAGATGGCATCGAACACGCCCCCTTCGCCGAAGAATTTCCTGGTGGCCGTCTGCCAGCCCCCAACGGCGTCGATCGTGAAGGTTTCGACCACGGGCCAGTTTTCGCCCCGGGCGGGCTTGGGCGGATTCTCACCCCACGGCCGGCAGTGATGCCGGGCGATGATTTCCCGGCCTTCGGGGGTATAGAGGAAGCCAAGGTAGGCCTCGGCGGCATGCCGGGTCCCCTTCCTGTCGACGTTCTGGTCGACGATCGCGACAGGCGGATCGACCCGGATCGACTTCTTCGGATAGACGATCTCGAGGTCGCCGTTGGCCTCGTTGACCTCGAGTTGGGCCTCGTTCTCGAAGGTCAGGTGCACGTCGCCGATGCCCTTCTGGGAAAATGTGGCCGTGGCCGCACGGGCGCCCGTGTCGAGCACCGGGGTCCGCCGGTAGAGCTCAGTGACGAACTTCTTGGCGTCCTCGTCCGTCCCACCCGACGCGAGCACCGATCCCCAGGCGGCGAGGAAGCTGTACTTGCCGTTGCCGGACGTCTTCGGATTCGGCGTGACGATCGAGATCTCACCCTTGACCAGGTCGGGCCAGTCGTTGATGCCCTTGGGGTTGCCCTTGCGGACCACGAACACGACCACCGAGTGGTAGGGAACCGAATGATTGTCGTAGCGATGCTGCCAGTCTGGACGAAGCAACCCCGACTTCGCCACGGCCTCCACGTCGGGCCAAACAGCGAGCGTGACGACGTCGGCGTCGAGGCCGTCGATCACGGCGCGGGCCTGACTGCCCGAGGCGGCGTGCGACTGCTTGACCGAGACCTTTCGGCCGTGCTCCTCGGCGTAGTGCCTAGCGAAGGCCTCGTTGAGATCGCGATAGAGTTCGCGGGTTGGGTCGTAGGAAACGTTCAACAGCGAAACCGGGGGGCCCGAAGCGGCCGGTTCGGCACCGACGGTGACGGCCGCGAAACCGGCCAGGACCGCCGCCAGGGAGAGCGCGAGTGAGGCCGTGTGTCGTGTCATGATCGGGATCTCGCCTGCGTGAAGGTGTTCGTCGACCGGGGGCACGGTTGGGGGCATGCGGCCCGCCGTCGGGAGAAAAAGAAAGCAACCCCCGTGCCAAAAGCCTTTCGCCTTCCCAGGCCCCCCGTGTGTTCACCGAAAATGCCCGGCTTCACAAAAAACAGTATTTTGAAGACTCACCTTGATATTTGACGGAATTAAACGATCCAATATCATGGGTATCCGTGATATTTACTGGACTCTTCATGGCCAATTCCTGACTCCGAGGGTTCGATGCCGCAGAGCCGCGATCTGGTTTCCGAGGTCTGGCGTGAGGCCTGCCGCCACATCGAAATCACCGAATCGGCCACTGCGATCGCGGCCACGCTCGCCCCGCACATGCCGCTCCAGGGGATGCTCGTTCTTGGAGTCGATGCGGCAGCCAAGTCGGTCGAGTCGCTCGCGGTCGGCGCGGCCCGCGGCGGGTTCAGTTCGCGGATGCGGCCCGTCGAACTCACGTCCGGACCATGGCGGAGGCTCGTCGCCTGGCTGCGGACCGGCGGTGTCGTGGGCCGGAGTGACCGGGATGGCCAGGCGATCTTGAGCATGATCCTTCCGGAGCAGGTCGACGCCGATCTGCTGGCGGGACCGCTGCGGTCGGCGGACGGACCGCTCGGGATCCTTGTTCTGGTGGCAAATCCCGGCAAGGCATTCGACGCGGTCGATCACCGGACCGCGGAACGGCTCCTCGAGCCGTTCGCCGTGGCCCTCGAGAACGACAGCCGGCTCCACGAACTGCGATCGCTCCGCGAGGCGGCAGAGGCCGATCGGGAGACGCTCCTCTCCCGTTTGGGCAGGCAGGACGTCAACGAGGACGTGGTCGGGGCACGCACAGGTCTTCGGCACGTGATGGAACGAGTGGAACTGGTCGCGGAATCGGATGTGCCGGTGTTGATTCTCGGGGAGACCGGCACCGGCAAGGAGGTGGTGTCGCGGGCGATCCATGCCCGTTCGAAGCGGGCCGGGGGCCCGTTCATCCGGGTGAACTGTGGTGCGATCCCGCCGGAACTCGTCGACTCGCAGCTCTTCGGCCACGAGAAGGGGAGCTTCACCGGCGCGACCGACCAGCATCAGGGCTGGTTCGAGCGGGCCGATCGCGGCACCCTGTTTCTCGACGAGATTGGGGAACTGCCGCTGCCCGCCCAGGTTCGCCTGCTGCGGGTACTGCAGGACCATCAGATCGAGCGGGTCGGTGGCCGCTCGCCGGTTCATATAGACGTGCGGATCGTCGCCGCGACCCACCGGGATCTCTCTGCCATGGTGAAGGATCGCAGCTTCCGAGAGGATCTCTGGTACCGGATCAACGTCTTCCCGATCCTGCTGCCGACGCTCCGCGAGCGGCTCGAGGACATCCCCTCGCTCGTCCGGCATTTCGCCCAGCGGGCAGCCGTGCGGTTTGGGTTGCCGCATGTGGAGCCGGCCACTGCCGACCTGCAGCTGCTGGCCGGATACTCCTGGCCAGGCAACATCCGGGAGCTCGGCGCGGTCATCGACCGGGCTGTGATCCTCGGTGCCGGCAGGACGCTCGATGTCGCCGCGGCGCTTGGGCTGGGACGGCAGCGGGTGGCGATGCCGGTCCGGGCCGAGGCCACCATGTACGAGGTGATTCCAGAACCGGCGTCGGTCACCGAGCAGTCGCTGACGCCCCCGCTCGGCGATGTCATCCCGCTCGCCGCGGCGATGCGGCAGCACATCGAGCGGGCGCTGGTGGCGACCCGCGGTCGCATCGAGGGCCGACGCGGTGCCGCGGCCATCCTTCAGATCAATCCTCACACCCTCCGGGCGAGAATGCGGAAACTTGGCATCGCGGCCGACCGGTTTCGCGAATGACGCAGACGCGAAACACTCAGAAACGCCAGATCAACGGGGCCAGTGCCACCGTGACCGCCATCACGATCAGGTTGAGCAGCCCGCCAAACCGGACGTAGTCGCTGAACTTGTAGCCACCCGGCCCATAGATCATCAGATTCGTCTGGTAGCCCATCGGCGTCGCGAAGCCGCAGCTGGCGGCGACCGTGACGGCCATCACGAAGGGCATCGGATTGAGCCCCATGTCGGCCGCGGTCTGCCAGGCGATCGGAAAGACGAGTACCGCAGCGGCATTGTTGCTCATCAGCTCCGTGAACAGCATCGTCACGAAATAGATCGCGGCGAGGACCAGGTGGGGATGGTTGCCCGCGGCGGCGATCGTGGAGTGGGCGATCGCCTCGTCGAGACCGGTCTTGTCCATCGCCTTCGCCAGGCCGAAGCTGGCCGCGATCAACAGCAGCGACTCCCACTCGATGCTGCGGCGGGCCTCGTTCGATGAGATGCAGCCAGTGACCAGCACGACCGCAGCGGCCCCGAACGCCGCGGCCACCATCGGCACGAGTTCGAGACTCGCGGCAAGAACCATCGCGAGGAGCACGGTGCAGGCGATCCAGGCCTGGTCGTGCCGTGGCGGTGTCGAGCCCTGCACCTCGCTCACGAGGTAGAAATCCCGGTTCGACCGCTGCCGTTCGAGGAAGTTTGGGCTCGCCTCCAGGAGCAGCGTGTCGCCCGGTTCGAGCACGATGTCGCCGATCTTCATCTGCAGCCGCTCGCCATTGCGGGCCACGGCGATGACGACGGCATCGTAGGTCGAGCGGAAGCGGCCGTCGCGAATCGTGTTTCCCACCAGCGGACAGGTGTTGGAGACGACGGCCTCGAGGAGCACACGCTCCGACCGCGGCCCATCGAGCTGGAAGACCTGATCGGTCGCGGGCCGCAGGCCGCGGATTTTCTGGAGTTCGACCACGGAATCGACGGCGCCGACGAACACGAGCCGGTCGCCGTTTTCGAGCCGCTCCGTCGGGGCCACCGCCGCCATCACGTGGCCTCCGCGGTCGATCTCCATCAGGAACAACCCCTCGAGGCCGCGGAGGCCGGCCTCTTCGATCGTCCGGCCGAGGAGCGGGCTGCCAGACTCGACGAGCATTTCCAGCGAGTATTGCCGGGGGTCGTCGCTCTGGCTCATCGCCGGACGGCGGTCCTTGAGCAGCCAGTTGCTCTTGCTCGCCAGAATCAGGTAGGAGAGGCCCACGACGAGCAGCGGCAGCCCTAGCCAGCTGATCTCGAACATCCCGAGAGTATGCCCTGTCTTGGCGGCGACCAGCCCGCTGATCACGACGTTGGTGCTCGTGCCGATGAGCGTGCAGAGGCCGCCGAGAATCACGGCGGCGTTCATCGGCATCAACAGCTTGGAGACGCTGAGACGGTGCTTCTTGGCCCAGTCCCTGATCGCGGGCACCATCAGGGCGACGACAGGCGTGTTGTTCATGAAGGCAGACACGACCGCGGGGGCCAGCATCGTGCGGAACTGTGCCGAGGCGAGCGACTTGGGTCGGCCGAGGGCCCTGTCGACGACCGTTGCCAGGGCCCCGGTGCGTTCCACGGCGGCCGCCACGACGAACAGAGCGGCGACCGTGAGCATTCCCTCGTTGGCCATCCCCTTGAACGCCTCTTCGGGCGTGAGGATGCCGACAGCGAGCAGGGCGACGACACTGCCGATCATCGCCATGTCGGGAGCCCGCTGACTGAACAGCAGCATGGACAGCGTGACGAAGACCACAGCCGAGGTGAACAGGGCCTGCCAGTTGCCGAACAGCGATTCAGGAGACATCGATTGGCAATCCATGGTGGGGCAGGGGCCGGAGAGATCAAGTTTTCATGGGCCGGCCATTGACGGGCAAGCCCAAAAGCGGTGTCACCCCGGCGCTGGCAGGGGCCGAGCCGGCGCGGTAGCCTTCCGCCGGCCGCATTGGATCGATTTTCATCCCACGCTCCCCAACGACCAAAAAACCCACCGTGATCGACCAATTCCTCGAGGGCAATGTCGACTTCGTTGCCGGCACGTTCAAGCCGCAGGAAGACTCGTACAAGTCGGGCCGCAAGAAGCGGGCGAAGAAGCGGGCCAAAAAGTGAGTCAGGAAACGAGCGGCGTGGCACCCGATCCGCAGTCCCGATTCGAGGGCTACTACGCTACGGCTCGGCCACCATGGGACATAGGCCGGCCGCAGCGGGCCTTCGTCGAGGCTGGTGAGGCGATCTCTGCCGGTGTTGAAGGCCGGCCTGCCCGTATCCTCGACAGCGGCTGTGGCACGGGCGACCTCGCCCTCTGGCTCGCGGGACTGGGCTCCGCGGTGACGGGCGTCGACTTCCTCGAGAAGCCATTGGCGGCGGCCCGGCGCAAGGCCGCCGAGCGGGGACTCGCCGCCAACTTCCTGCAGATGGACGCGACCGCAGTGGGAACGCTCCCGGAACGGTTCGACGCAGTCACCGACTGCGGGCTGTTTCACGTCTTCGACGACGCCGGCAGGGCTGCCTATGTCGCGGCGCTGACGGCACTGCTCGAACCCGGAGCCCGGGTGTATCTGCTCTGCTTTGCCGACGCCGAGCCGGGCGAGCACGGACCGCGAAGGGTTTCCGAGGCCGAACTGAGGCGGGCCTTTTCCAGCGGCTGGCAGATCGAACGGATGGAGCCCAGCCGATTCGAGGTACTTCCTGGGATTCCGGGCGCCGAGTTCTCGCCGGGCGGGGCGAGGGCCTGGTTTGCCGAGATTCGCCGGGTCTGACGGCTGCGGTTTTCTGTCCGGCGGTCTCTGGGCAGTGTTTGGCGACGGTCCGATTCATGGACGTGGACCCGATCGGAATCTACAGTTGATGCTGGTCGGGACAGGCGACCGCAGGCTGGATTGGCAGGAGGAAGGCGCGTGGGCCTATTGATCATGCGGTCTCTCGCCAGCCGGATCGTGGCCTTGGCCGCCGCGGGTGCTCTTGTCTTCTGGTTTGGGCTGCCCCCGGCCGAGGCGGTCGTGATCGATACGCTGACCGGAACGGGCAACACATCGGCCCCGCCCGACGACCCCGGCTGGGCCAATGTCGGCATTCGTGGCATCGGAACCGGCGTCTACCTCGGTGCCGGCTGGGTGCTGACTGCGAGCCATGTCGGCGGCGGCGAGATCCTGCTCGGCAGCGGCACCTATGCGATGCTCCCCAACAGCGGGTTCCAGCTCACCAATGGCGGTGCCGCTGGAAAGACCGCGGCCACCGATCTTTACATGTATCGATTGACGACCGATCCGGGGCTGCCGGCGATCTCGATCGGGCAGGCGGCCCCTGCTGTCGGCTCCGCGGTGACATTGATCGGTGCGGGTCGCGACCGGGGGGCATACCTGACCTGGTCGGTCAACACCACCGTCACGCCATTCGTCTGGACGGAGACGTCCGCCTCGCCGAACGCGGCCGGGTATCAGGAACTCGCCTCGCGATCGATGCGCTGGGGCACCAATACGGTCGAGAGTGTGAACTGGGATGCAATCGACGGCCTCGACGTCGCCGGCCTGAGGACCGATTTCACTTTTTCACAGTTCTATTCCAACGAAGCCCAGGCTGCCGTCGGCGATTCCGGAGGTGGCGTGTTCCGAAAAAACGGTTCGGTCTGGGAACTCGCCGGCATCATGCTGGGTGTGGGCACCTATTCCGGACAGCCGGCCGGCACGGCGGTGTTTGGCAACATCACCGCCATCGCCGATCTTTCCGTCTACCGCTCGCAGATCATGCAGGTGGTGCCGGAGCCCGGGGCCATCACGCTGGCCATTGGCGGCCTGGTCGTGGCCGCGTTCTTCGGCCGGGGAAGGCCGCGACCATGGTAAGGCCACGAGACGCTGGCTGATGCGGGTCTTTCCCTGCGACCGCTACCGGCTGCCGCTGCCCGAAGGGCACTCCTTCCCGATCGACAAGTATGCCCTCCTGCGGCGTCGGCTCGAGGAGCATGCCGCGGCGGGAGCGGCGATTGAGTTTGTGGAGCCGCATGCTGCCACCGATGACGAGCTGGCACGGGTTCACGAGCGCGGCTATCTGGGCCGGGTGATGGCGGGCAGGCTCTCACCGGACGAGGTGAGGCGAATTGGATTTCCCTGGAGCCGGGAACTCGTGGAACGTTCACTGCGGAGCACGGGTGCGGCCGTCGATGCCGCCGCCGCGGCACTCGAGGACGGGATCGGGGCCAGCCTCGCCGGCGGCACCCACCATGCCGGCAGCAACTGGGGCGAGGGCTACTGCGTCTTCAACGACACGGCCGTGGCCGCACGGGAGATGCAGGCCAGGGGGGCGGTGCGGCGGGTTTTGATCCTCGATTGCGACGTGCACCAGGGCAATGGCACGGCTGAGATCTTCAGTCACGATCCGAGCGTGTTCACGATGTCGATCCACGGCGCCCGAAATTTTCCGCTCCGGAAGCAGGCAAGTTCGCTCGATGTGCCGCTCGAGGATGGCTGCGGCGACGAGGAGTATCTGGCGGCGCTCTCGCCGGCAGTCGAGCAGTCTTTCGACCGGGCCACCCCGGATCTCGTGCTCTACATCGCCGGGGCCGATCCCTACGAGGGGGACAGGCTGGGACGGCTGCGGCTCAGCAAGCAGGGGCTTCTCGAACGGGATCGACGGGTTCTCGGGATCGCACGCGGTGTGGCGGTGCCGGTGGCGATCGTCCTCGGCGGCGGCTACTGCCGGGAGATCGAGTCGATCGTCGACATCCATGCGGCCACGATCCTGCTGGCCGCATCGAGGGGTCGGTCCTGAAGGCGGGCAACGGTCCGGGACGTCATGCCGGCTGTGACGCGGGGAGCAAAACCTCGAGCCTGGTTCCCTCGCCGGGGACCGAATGGATCACAGACGCGCCTCCGAAAACCCGAGCCCGCAGCCGAATCCCCTCGAGCCCGAAACGGTCCGGGCCGGTTTGGGCCGGATCGAAGCCGCTGCCGTCATCCCGGACAGTCAGCGCGATTCTGTCGCCTCGCTGTTCCAGCGAGATGTTCACGTTTCCCGCCCCGGAGTGCTTGATGACGTTCGAGAGCGATTCCTGGGTGATGCGAAACAGCGTCGACTCGATCTCGGGAGAGATGTGTGGAAGGTTGGACGGGTGGAGGAACGACACTTCGACGCCCTGTCGCCGCAGCTCTGCAAGCAGCGTTTCGATCGCCGCGACGAGGCCGAGTTCGTCGAGCAGTCGGGGCCGGAGGCCACCGATCAGCCGGCGGAGTTCGTCGGCGGCGGTTCGCACAAGTCGCAGACCCTCCTCGCAGGGGCGGCGAATGGCGTCGAGTCTGTCCCCCGTATGGGTGTCGATCGCGTGCAGGCAGGTTTCGAGTTGCATGATCGCCCCGGCCTGATACTGGGCCAGCCCGTCATGCAGTTCATAACCGATCAGCTGCCGTTCAAGGTCCTGGGCCTGGAGCAGTCGCCGCAGCGACTCGACTTTGTCGGGATCGCTCGATCCTGAAATTCCGTCGATGGATTTTTCGGGTGCCACGCTTGAACGCCTTCTGTGGCCGCTGCCCAGTCACTCGTCGTAGGACGCAAGCTCATCGGCAGGGGCGAGTTCCACGTATTCGTCGGAGACGTTGTCGAACCAAGGGGCGAGATCGGGAAGCCGCATCGGAGATCCTGCCGTTGACCGTTCGGAGCCACGGGCATGAGCATAGTCTGCCCGTCGGTTCGGTTCCGGGCCACGGGGCCGTTCGCCGGCCCGTCCCCAGGAGACCGTTCAATGCAGTATCAGGGCTTCCTGCTCGCCATTCTGGCATCCGCCCTCTGGGGGCTGGCCTACTGCCTCGACGAACGGGTGCTGGCGGGACTTTCGATTTACAGGCTCTACTTTCTGCACTCCCTCTGTGGCGTGCTCGTCGTCGGCAGCCTGCTTGTGCTCCAGGGGCATTCCCCGCTGTCGCTGGTCCGAATCGAGGGATCTGGGGTCAGCCTGCCGCTGGTGGCGACGACGATGCTCGTCGGGACGGCGGCCGGCCTGGCCATCTTCGGCTCGATCCAGGCGCTGGGGGCATCGCGGGCGGCGGTACTCGAGATTTCCTACCCGCTGTTCGTGGCCATCTTTGCATATCTGCTGTTTCGCGAGCCACTGGCGCCGGCCGTTCTTGTCGGGGGCGTGTTCATCTTCATCGGTGCCACGATCATCGTGCTCGGGCACTGACTCTGCGTCGCTAGGGTTGCAGATTCAAGACCGCCGTCACGCTTCCGGTCGCGATTTGGCCATGCGATCAGCGGGGTTCCAAGAAAACACCGGCAGACTGCTTCGCTCATCGTGTACATGAACCCGAGGGAATGACTGCGGCGAAAATCATGGCAGTTGGCCGTCGTGTCGAGCCAGTCATACTTCTGCTGATATCGATCCCAGTCGGCATCGACCGCACCCGCGACCATGGCGGCGATCGCGATCTTCGCGGCCCGAACCACCGCCTCCTGAGCGTTGCGAATCGTCGGGGTGCCGTGCGAGGCACGGAGGCTGGCGATGAATCGCCGCTGCCGGTGGAGTGCCGCATGGGCTCCCACCCGCCAGCCCAGATCCCCCGCAGCAGAGTGCAGGCAGTCGCGGGCCTCGCCCAGGAAGTCCATTTCGACGTCCGTGCTCATGTTGCCGCTCCTGCCGCAGACTGCCCGTCCGTGCCGCCCAACGCTTGTGCGTCGAGAGATACTACGAGCCGCGGTCAAGGAGGTTCGCCCGCAGGCGTTCAGGCCCGAGTCACAGGGCCCGACGATGTTTGCGAAGCGGCTTTTTTGCGAGCGTGGCCGTGCCGCCATCCTGCCGCGGGGGCTGGGTGGACACTTTCTCCGCGGGCCGTGTCCCGTCCGAAGCCCTTGCCCCGGAATCGGATCGTCGCTCGGAACGTCTCTCGGCACCACCTTCCGGCCGTCGCTCGGATCGCCGACGGCCGCGCTGGCTGCCACGGGTTTCCGACCGAGGCCTGGGCTCGCGGCGTTGCTGGACGGACTCGGTGGCGGGCGGCCCGGCGGGCATCTCGTTGCCGTGCGGGATCGGCCGGCGGAGCAGCTTCTCGATCGCCTTCAGGCGGGGCTGCTCGTCGTGATCGCAGAGTGTGAAGGCCTCGCCTGTCCGGCCCGCCCGGCCCGTGCGACCGATCCGGTGGACGTAGGTTTCGGGCTCGTGCGGCGGCTCGAAATTGACCACGTGCGAGACATGATCGACGTCGATGCCGCGGGCGGCGATGTCTGTGGCGATCAGGACCGGGGGCCGGGGCGACTTGAAGGCAGCAAGGGCCCGCTCCCGCTGGTTCTGCGACTTGTTGCCGTGGATCGAGGCGGCCGCGATGCCCGCCCGGTCGAGGTCGCGATGGAGCTTGTCGGCGCCATGCTTCGTCCTGGTGAAGACGATCACGCGGCTCATCGACTGCTCTTTCAGCAGCCGAACGAGCATGGCCCGCTTCTCCCCCTTCGAGACGAAAAACACCGATTGGCTGACCGTTTCGGCCGGAGTGGCCTGCGGGGTCGTCTTCACCTCGAGCGGATCCCGCAGCATCGTGCCGGCGAGATCGCGGACGGCCGCCGGCACGGTGGCCGAAAAGAAGAGGGTCTGACGGGCCGAGGGCAGCATGCCGACGATCCGCCGGACGTCGTGGATGAAGCCCATGTCGAGCATCCGATCGGCCTCGTCGAGAACGAGAAACTCGACAGAGCGGAGATCGACCAGACGCTGTCCGACAAGATCGAGCAGCCGGCCCGGCGTGGCCACGAGCACGTCGACGCCATGCATCATCGCGTCGGCCTGTGGCCGCTGGCCAACGCCACCGTAGATGACGGCTGTGGTCAGGCCCGTATTCCGCCCGTAGGCCCGGAAGCTTTGGTGGATCTGGCCGGCGAGTTCGCGAGTCGGGGCGAGCACGAGCGTGCGGCAGCGGCGGGCGGCCCGCGGCCTCGGCAACGAGAGCATCCGCTCGATCAACGGCAGGGCGAAGGCGGCCGTCTTGCCGGTGCCCGTCTGGGCACAGCCGAAGACGTCGCGACCGGCGAGCACGTGGGGAACGGCCTGGGCCTGAATGGGGGTTGGGTTGGTGTAGCCCTCGGCGGCCAGCGCCTCGAGAAGCGGGGCGGAGAGGCCGAGGGTGTCAAACGAATTCATGGTCAAAGCATTTTCCTAAGCATGAGAAAGAGAACCGTCCGGAAGCAGGGCCGCACGGCGGCGGTCGTCCAATAGATGACCCATAAAACAGGTCATCGCCGATGGATCACCGCCTGCCAGAGAGAGGTTTGTCGCGATGTGATCGACGGATTCATCCGTCGTGCACGACAAACGGCCGCTTCAAGAAGATGCGATCGCGGCGGCAGTTCGCGGCATTCGAGCCTTCGTGGCTTTCGGGCCGGCGATCTCCGCCTCATCGATTCCGATAATCAAACCCTAGCACGGGATCGCCCCCGCCGCAACTTCTGATCTGATTGGAGGTGCCCAGGCTGGAGGTGCGCGGGACTCGCTTCTATTCGCCGGCCCCTGACCGGCGAGTGAGAGTCGCCAGGATTTCGCAACTTGCCCCGGCCGCTTGGGGATGTGGGGGCTTTTGGGCGGCCTGACTGGACTGCCTCAAAGTTTCAAGCCATGCCGAAAGGGCGGTCGATCCTTCGCAAATCAGGAACATCGCCGGGGACCTGCATGGGCATCGCGTTGAATGGGCTGGCCATATGGCCTCGCGAGAACCGCCGCGTCCCGTCTGCGCAGCCGCTGAATGCCGGGCCTTGGGGACTGATTGTGGCCGTGGCCGCGGTGGTGGCAACTGCGGCGGTGGATGACGCTCTGGGTCAGATGCAACTCGAGCGTGCTCCGGCCACCAGGCCCGACGAGATCGAGACCGACCGCGACTCGTTCACCTTTGCTCCCACCACGGCCGGTGCCCAGCGGACGATTCTCGAAGCCTCCTATTCCTTCATCGACAATCGGCTGGGCCCCGAGGCCCACAGTGTGCCGGAATTGCTTGTGCGGCGTGGCCTCGGCGACAAGGTCGAACTTCGATTGGGCTTCAACTACGAGGCAGGGGGGCCGGGTACGGTGTCTGGCACCGAGGTCGGCGGCGAGGACTTCATCGCTGAGTATGAGAGCCGGGTGCTCTACGGCACGAAGGTCGAGACCTCGGAGCAGCAAGGCTGGATACCGCAATCGGCTCTGGTTGTTCAGGGGTACACGCCAACGTATGGCCCGACGACGCAATCCACGGTCGTCGCGGGAGAGGCATTCGGTTGGCGGTTCGCCAACGGCTGGGAATGGAACTCGGCCGTTCGATACGGCACGGGATTCGTCGAGGAGGACGCCTTCGACCAGTGGGCCCCGTCGAGTGTGTTGAAGATACCCGTCGGCGAGCAGTGGAACGTACACACCGAATACTTCGGGATCTTTTCCTCGGGCAAGGAACTCCCGCTGAACATCCAGTACATCAGTTTCGGTGGCCACGTGCTGGTGACCAAGGATCTTGAGTTGGGGCTTCGCTACGGCTGGGGGCTGAACGAGACCACGCCACGCTTCTTCACGAATCTCGGTGTGGGCGTCCGTTACTGACCGTCGTGTGCGGTCGCCAATCGCTTCGCCTTCCGGGCTGCGCGGGGTTTCCAATGCCGTCTCGATTGGCACGGGCAACCCCTCGCAGGCCGATGAAATCGGCCGGGAGAGAGGCTGCGCGATATTTGCCAAATCGCTGCGGGAAGTCGTCCGCAGGTGAGTTGGGCGTTTCTTGTCGCCGTGGTACAACGCGGTCCGCGGGCGGGGGCTGCCGGCCTCCGTTTCAGCGAGTTTCCAAGCAGCAGGAGCCCGGATTCATGCCACGTGCATCATCAGGTTCTCTCAGCCGCCGCAGCCTCATCCGCGGCGGCCTCGCGGCCGGTGCGGCTGCCGCCGCACCCATGATCATCCCCTCGTCGGCGCTCGGTCTCGACGGCGCGGTGCCACCGAGCGAGCGGATCGTCGTGGGCGGGATCGGCATCGGCCGGCGCGGTGAGTACGACCTCGGCTGCTTCCTCCAGCAGGCCGACGTGCAGTTCGCCGCCGTCTGCGACGTGAAGGAGAATCGACGCAACCACGTCAAGGGCGTGATCGACAAGCATCACGGCTCGACCGCCTGCGCGACCTACAAGGACTTTCGCGAACTGCTCGACCGCGACGACATCGACGCCGTCCTGATCGCCACCGGCCCCAACTGGCACGGCCTGATGGCCATGCTCGCCGCACGGGCCGGCAAGGACGTCTACTGCGAGAAGCCCTGCACCAAGAACATCGCCGAGACGCTCGTCCACCGCGACACGATGAACCGCTGCGGCACCGTCTTCCAGGCGGGCACGCAGCGGCGGAATCTGCCCCACTTCGCCTTCGCCTGCGAACTGGCCCGGACCGGCCGGCTTGGCAAGCTCAAGCGGGTCTACGCCCACCCGGCGGGCATGCGGGCGACGACCAGCGGCTGGCTGCCCGAGGAGCCGGCGCCCGACTCCCAGATCGACGACTGGGACATGTACCTCGGGCCCGCGGCCTGGCGGCCGTTCAACGCCCGGACACTCGCCGACGGGTTCAACTTCGAGAAGGGCGGCGGCCTCGTCGGGGGCGGCGTGCTCGAGTGGGGCTCGCACTGTGCCGATCTCTGCCAGTGGGCCGTCGACGACCGCCCGCCGCCCGTGGAGTATGCCCCGCCCAAGAACGACGAGCTCGTCTGCCGCTACGCCGACGGCTGCGAGCTCGTGTTTCGAGAGAAGGGCTGGATCCCGCTCGGCTCCTGCCCGGTGCGGTTCGAGGGGACCGACGGCTGGGTCGAGGCGGGCGACAGCGGCAAGCTGGTGCTCTCGTCGCCCGAACTGCTCGCCGGCCGAAAGGTCGAGGAGATCGGCGGTTATCCCGCCACCTTCCACGTCCGCGACTTCCTCGACTGCGTGAAGACCCGCGGCAAGCCCAAGGGCAACGCCGAGGCCGCCTGCAACGCGCATCTCGCCTGCCATGCGGCCAACATCGCCATCTACCTCGGGCGGCCGATCAAGCTCGACCTGGCCACCTACACCTTCATCGACGACGAAGCGGCCAACCGGCTGCGATCGGAGGCGCGGCGCGAGCCGTGGCACGCATGAACCAGCTGACGCGGAGAAACAGGACAACCATCGGCATGATCCGGTTCGCCATCGCGGCGGCATTGATGGCCGGCGGGTTCACCGCAGAGGCGGCTCCGACGCCTGCTTCGAGCGAGGCCGAGTTGATCGCGATCCTGCAGGGTGACGGGCCGGAGGCCGACAAGGCGCTGGCCTGCAAGTTCGTGGCGGTAAACGGATCGGCCGCGGCCGTGCCGGCCGTCGCGGCCTTGCTGAAAAATCCGCGACTGGCCTCCTGGGCGCGGATCGCGCTCGAGGCGATTCCGGGCGATGCCGCATCGGCGGCCCTCCGGGACGCGGCCGGCACGCTCGACGGTCGGCTGCTCGCCGGGGTGATCACGTCGCTCGGCGTTCGCGGCGACGCCGCGGCGGTGCCGATGCTGTCGGGCAAACTCGCGGCCGAAGACGCCGAGGTGGCCGCCGTGGCTGCCTGTTCGCTCGGTCGGATCGCCACGCCCGAGGCGGGCCTGCTGCTCGCCGGGGCGCTCGAGAAGGCGGCCGCGCCCGCCCGGCTGGATGCCGTCGCCGAGGCGGCCGTGCTCTGCGCGGCGAACCTGCATGCCGCCGGCAAGAGCGAGGAGGCGGTTGCCCTCTATGGCGTCGTGCGGGCGGCTGACGTCTCCGAGCAGCGGCGGGCCGAGGCGATCCGCGGCACGATCATCGCCAAGGCCAGGGAAGGCATTCCGCTGCTCGTCGAGACGCTCGCCTCGCCCACCAAGCGATTGGCGAACATGGCGGTCTTTACGGCCCGAGACCTTGGGCGGGGCGACGCGGCCGACCCGGCCCTCGCCGCCGAGGTGGATCAGGCTGTGCTGAAGCAGGTGGAGTTTGCCGCGGCCGGCGGCCGTCTCGACCGGGCAGCAATCCTGATCGACGTCCTCGCCGAACGAAACGCGGGAGCCGCCCGGGAGTCGGTCGTGGCCGGCTTGGCCGCGATGTCGGCGGCCGCGAACCCGAAGCCCCTGCGGCTGGCGGCGCTCGAGGCCTTGGGCAAGGTTGGCAATGCGGCGGTCGTGGGGCCGCTGCTGGTGGCGGCGGCCGATGAGGATTCCGACATCGCCGACACGGCTCGGGCCGCCGTGTCGGCGCTCTCGGGAGATGCGGTCGATCGCGAGATCGTCGCCCGCCTCCAGGGAGCGGATGCGAAGCTCCTCCCGGTACTCGTCGAGTTGGTGGGGCGGAGGCGGATCGCCGCCGTCGCGGCCCTCCTGCCGCTCGCCAGTCATCCCGACGAGAAGGTTCGTGTGGCCACGATCGTGGCCCTCGGGCCGACGGTGGATCTGGCGAATCTCGATGTGCTCGTCGTCGCCGCCACGGCGCCCAAGAGCCAGGCGGAAGGCGAGGCGGCCCGCGCGGCCGTGCGTGAGGCCAGCGTGCGGATGCCCGACCGGGACGACTGCGCGGCAAAGCTTGCCGCGGCCCTGGCCAAGGCCCCGGCCGAGGCGAAGGTCATGCTGCTCGACGTCATCGGCGAGGTTGGTGGCACGAAGGCCGTCGCGACCATGGACGCCGCGGCCCGGTCGGGCGACGAGGCGCTCGCGGATGCCGCCACGCGGCTCCTGGGCAAGTGGATGACCGCCGACGCGGCGCCGGTGCTGCTCAGCCTGGCCACGGCCGAGCCCGGGGGCAAGTACAAGACCCGGGCGCTCCGCGGCTACATCCGGATCGCACGGCAGTTCGTGCTGCCGGACGCCGAACGGGCCGAGATGTGCCGCAGGGTGCTGGCCGCAGCGAAGGAGGATGCCGACCGCAAGGCGGTGCTCGAGATCCTCGTCCGCTATCCGAGCGCCGCCACGCTTGCGGTGGCCGAGGAGGCGGCGAAGCTACCGGGGCTCGAGGGCGAAGCCGTGAAGGCCGCCAACGAGATCCGGGCCAAAGTGCAGCCGGCGAAGAAGGCCGGGTGATGGTGACTCCTGTGTGGGCTCAGGGTTGCCCGTGCCATCTCGCCGGACGCTCCCTCCGGGCATCCTGCCCTTCGCTCGCTCGATGCCAGCTTCGCTTCGGCCTCCTGCCTTCGCTCGCTGCCAACGCCGTCTCGATTGGCACGGGCAACCCTGAGCGGTCAATCGTGGGATGAGCATGGACAACCCTTACTGAGTCGTCGGAGAGTTCTGATGCGAACCGTGGTGGTGACGATCATTGGTCTGCTCGGTTTGGTGGCTTCAGGCCGTGCCGCCGAGGTGGCGTTTGAGAGGCAGGTGCTCACCGAGCGGTTCGAGGCCGAGGGCTGCGCCGTCGCCGACTTCGACAAGGACGGCCACGCCGACATCGCCGCCGGGAACGGGATCTGGCACGGGCCGGACTTCGCCCGCCGCACGGAATACACGCCGCCGCGGGAGAATCCCGGCGGTCCCGCCAAGACGCCCTATGACCCTTCGCGGGGCTACTCCAACTATTTTCTCTCGTTTGCCCACGACTTCGACGGCGACGGCTGGCAGGACATCCTCGTCTACGACCTGCCCGGTGAGCCGGCCCTCGTGTTCGTGAACCCGCAGGCAAAGGGCGGGGTGTGGGCGAAGCACGCTCTGTTCGACGTGGCCGACGGGGAGTCACCGGGCCTGCTCGACGTCACGGGCGATGGCAAGCCGGAGCTGTTCTGCCAGTCGAGCGGGCCCGAGCTCGGTGGCCGGCTGGGCTTCGCCGAGATCGACTGGAAGAGCCCGCTGGCGAAAGCGAGGTTTCGGCCGATCACTCCCCGCTCGCCCGAGAACGATAAGAAGTATTTCCGCTACACGCACGGCGCCGGGGCGGGCGACGTCAACGGCGACGGCCGCGTCGACATCCTCGCCAAGGACGGCTGGTTTGAGCAGCCGGCGAGCACGCCCGTGGATGCGATCTGGCCGTTTCATCCCGGGCCGTTCGGGCCGCCCGATGCCCGCGGCGGCGCCCAGATGCTCGTATTCGACGTGGATGGCGACGGAAAGAACGACGTCGTCACGAGCTACGACGCCCACGGCTATGGGCTCGGCTGGTTTCGGCAGGAGGCCGACGGATCGTTCAGCGAGCACCGGATTCTCGGCAGCAAGCCTGAGGAGAGCCCGCAGGGCGTGTGCTTCAGCCAGCCCCACGCGCTCGCCGCGGCCGACATCGACGGCGACGGCCTCACCGACGTCGTGACCGGCAAGCGGCGCTGGGCCCACGGGCCGAAGGGGGATGCCGAGCCGAATGCAGCGCCGGTGCTCTACTGGTTACGGCTGGTGCGCGACGGCAAGGGCGGCGCGACGTTCGAGCCGCATCTGATCGACGAAGACAGTGGCGTGGGCACGCAGGTGACCGTGGCCGACCTCACCGGCGACGGCAAGCCCGACATCGCGGTGGCCAATAAGCGGGGCGTATTCGCCTTCCGGCAGAAGTGATTTCTGCGCACCGGGCCGATCGACCTCAGCCACTTTTGGGCGCCATGCGGCCTGCTCTGTCACCAGCTTCTTGAGCCTCGAGTTCTCCTTCTGGCGCTCCTGAAGCTGCTTCGCCATCTTCGGATCCATCCCGCCAAACTTCGTCCGCCAGCGGTAGTACGTCTGCTGGGAAATCCCCAGCCGTCGGTAGACATCCGGCACGTTCATGCCCTTCCCAAGGTCAACGTCAACCTGCCGAAGCAAGCCCACGATCTGGCCTGCACTGCGTCGCTTCTTCATCACAGAACCCTTTCAAGCCCCCTCCGGGGTATGAGGATTCTCTCACAAGACCTGGCTCAGGATTTCGGGAGGGGGTCAACCCGCGTCACCTTGGGTCTGGCTCTCCCCCAGCCTGCGCGCAGATCCGGACCTCTTCTCCCGACAGTGCCCTCGAGAACAGTCGCACTTCGTCGACGAGCCCTACGAAGTTCGCCTGGCTGCCGTCCCAAAACCCGCCGATCACCAGGTCGAAGTGGCTGGGATGCACCGGCCCCGGCCGGTCGAGCGCCGCCACCTCAACGCCGTCCACGAAAAGCCGCATCGTGCGGCCGTCGAATGTGCCTGCGAGGTGCACCCAGCGGCCGAGCGGGAGCGGCGAGGGGCCCGTGAGATGGTGGCTCCAGGCCGTCTGCGGCACTTCGAAGCAGGGGTGACCATCGAGCAGCCCGAGACGGTAGCCCGTATCGACCCCGCCTCCCTGCACGCGGTTGACGATCCAGCGGTTGGTTTGCGCCGCGGTGTCGGTTCGCACCCGGCAGTCGATCGTGAACGCATCGCCGACCGAAAGCCGCGGATCGTCCGGAACGAGGACCACGCCACCCTGGCATTCGACCGCGCTGCCGAAGATTCCCGGAACCCGCTCGACGCCGTCGAGCAGTTCGCCGCCGAGTCTGTGGCCGGATATGTCGAACGCCACGGGCGTGCCGGCCGGCTCGTCGAACGACCACCAGCCCACGAGTCCGGGATGGTCGCCAGCCACGTCGATCCGACGCGTGAGCAACGGCCGCAGTTCCTCGCGACGGGCGAGCGAGGCGCGGGCTGCGGCGTCGTAGGGCCCGAGGCCCACGTCCTCGGGCAAGAGGTCGACGTGCTCACGCGACGCGGTGGAGAACACGTTCCGCACCGCGTCGAGATAGCCGAACCCATGCTCACGGCAGGGGGCGATAAAGTGTCCCTCGCCCCATTCATTCCAGTTGTCGAGGAGGATCATGCGGCTGCCGAGCTGATCCTTGGGAAGGGCCTGCGCGATCTCCTTCGCGTCGCGGAGCAGCCGCTCGAATCGGGCCGGCGGGATCGACCAGACCGTGCCTTCGTCATGCCAGCCGCTCCACCCCTGCGACACCGTGACCACCTGCGGGAGCACACCACGGTCTCGCGTGGCCCTGATGAGATCGAGCTGGCGAGCGGCTGCGTCGTCCGCCGCCGGGCTGCCGGGGAGGTGCCAGCAGTAGGCGTACGAGGCATCGACGCCTAAGGCCGCCATGCGGTCGAGCGTGGCGGGCACGAAGCCCCGGTATTCACCGAGCAGCGTGAGCCCCTTGAAGCCCGCTGCCTGGCAGGCGGCCCGCAGTTTCTCGATCGCCCGGGCGGCGGGCTCGGGGCCGCCGAGATCCTGGATGAACCGGTCGATCTCGTAGATGAAGAGCACGGGCTTCCCGTCGACCTGCAGGTAGCCAGGGTGCATGAAGTAGGTCTCGATCCAATAGGGGACGAGGTTGTCGAGGAAGTCGCGTTCGTCAGCCACGCCTCCGATGCCGTCGGCCTGGTTCTCCCACAGCAGCGCGAACTTCATCTGCTTCGCGACGGTTGACTTGAAGAAGCCGTCGTGGAGGCCTCGGCCGAACTGCGTCTTCACCGCGCCGCCCTCGCCGTCGCGATACCAGCAGTAGACGAAGAACGAGATCCCATGCTCGAGAGCCCACTTGGCCTCCCAGTCGGCCACCTGTTGATCCTCCTGTGTATAGAGTCCGAGGGCCGGCATTCGCTCGGGGTGGCGGAGCACGCCGCGCCAGAGTTCGGGGCGATCCGCTTCCCAGAGCGGGCAGTGAATCGCACCCACGAGCATATCGGTTGCCACGGGTTCGGCCGGCGGAACGGTGTCGCGCGGTTGGGCGTTCACCGGTGGTAGGAAGTCGACGGTGAGAGGCCGGCGGACGAGGGGGGCGCCCTCAGTCGAGAGTTCCAGCACGAGTTCGGCCGGGCCGGCCGCATCAGCCTCGACTTCAAACCGCAGTTGCTGCTCTCCATCGGCTGTCGTGATCCGGATCGGAGACGTCGGCAGCGGCGTCACGAGCCGCATTCCCGGAGGCATGGCCAACGATGCCGTCACGTCGGCGTCCGACGCCCCATCGTTGACGACGACCGCCGTCAGGCCGGCGGGTCGGCCCGCGCGGCAGAGCGGCTGGTCGGCGAGGAAACGGCGGACGACGACGGCCCCGCCCTCCGCGTTTGCGGCCCAGGCCGGCAGGCTGGCGATCACGCAGCAGGCCAATCCCGTGCCGACAGCCGCCGCGATACCGGCACAACGGGTGAGCGAGTCGCCAGCCATGCCCCGAGCATACCCCAGTTACTCCGTCTGGAGGCTGAAAAACCGGGATTTGACTCGACCAGAGCCTGGGTGTTTTTGCAATGAATGGCGCTGCAAACCAGCAATGATCCGATGGCCGGCGGTGGTATCTTCTGAACTAATGGTAAGCGGGGCGTCACAATAGTTCCCGGTGATTTTCTGGCCAGCGAGGGTGTCATGCGTGCAATGAATGCTCGGTCGATCGCCGCTCTTCTCACAACCGCGTTTGCGTTCGCGGTTTTAACGCCGTGCCACGCCGTCACGATTGCCTATGTCGGCACCGAGCCGGGCGTCGGCCCAGACTACGCGACTCAAAACTGGTCGAATCCGGCCGTGCCAAAGGCTTATGCCACCGGCACCTCGAATACCTACGGCAAGGACGGCTATTGGCAGATCAGGCCGATTCCGTACGCCCCTTCGAGCACCATTTACTCCGCTGCTGCAGCCGCCAACGACCTCGGCACGTCGGCCGGATCGTTTCCCACCCTCTGGTCCGGAACGTTACCGGCTTTCATGAGCAGCATCACCGGTGGTGCAGGTGACTACGTCAATTTCAATTCCTACGCCATCTATCGCGGGCCCGACGGGTCGGCGCTTTACACGCAGGGCGGCCTCTCGGTGCCGGTGAACCAAGGCCCTTACGACACCCCGAGCGGAGCGAACACAGGATACTTCGGGCTTTCCGCCGACTTCGCGCTCAACTTCTCCGGTACGGTCCGCGTGGGCATCGCCGTCGACTCGGTGAACGACGGCACCTACGCACCCAACTACGTCAGCATCTACTCGAACAGCACTGGCACCGTGTACTCTTCAGCGCTGACCCGTAACGGCACGCCTGACATGGCCGTGTTCGACATCGTCAATCCTGCTGGGGAGACGTTCAGCGTCGCCCAGTGG
>CAMDFJ010000033.1 GCA_945897435.1 Candidatus Kuenenia stuttgartensis
CGGGTTGCCAAGCGATCAGAGCGCCATCTGCAGCCCGATGTCGTCGTTGCCTTCGACCCGATCGGCCCCCGGGGCGACCGGGCCGCCGTCGTCCTCGCCGTCATATCCGATGGAGTAGACGAGCAGCGAGTCGTTGCCCCGCTTCATGAGCAGCGACTGGTCGGCCGTGAAGGGGTCGCGTGGCACCGTGGACAGGGGGTTGGGCACCAATTCGTCAAGCGACACGGGCAGTTCTCCCGTCTCCAGTCGCTGCCGCGTGGCGGCCACGAGCACCGCGGCCGCCCGGTGGCGGGCCTCCGCCTGCGCATGCGCGCGAACCACGCTCCCCAGCGCCGGAACCAGCAGCGACGAGAACATGCCAGGACTGTGGTTGCGGATCTCCTCCTCGATCTCCTTCGAAGAAGTCATGACATCGGCGTATGGCTTGTGAGAGGTGATCTGAGCCTGATAACGGTGCATGATCGACCGGTACCCGGCAATGTCGTTCGGCAGCAGAAAACTCCGAAAGAGGCTCAGCACGGGCATGGTCAGCGGCGATGACCAGACCGGCTTGACGCCTCCCATGGCATGGTTGAGTGCGGTCGGGTCGAGCCGGCCGTCGGCAATGTCGGCGAGCGTTGCCAATCCAAAGGCCTCCTCGCCGTAGAACGGCCGAGTGATCGGAGGGACCGTCGCCACCAGATCCTCGATGTCCTCGGCGTCGAGTGCTGGAAGGTCTGCCTTCCGGAGGCGGGGGAGCACTTCTGTGAGCGTGTCGAGGGCCATGGTGTCGATCGCCATGCCGACCAACGCCGAGATCAGCATCGGCTCGGCTGCGGCATGGCGGCCCATCTGCTGGAGCCGGACGACGTCGCGGAGGGCGCCTGGCAGATTGCCGTCGGCCGCCTCGCGACGGGCCGCCAGCGCGAGCAGGCGGGCAGCCTCTCGCAGCGACTGCATTTCCGGCAGCAGCATGGCGATCGACGGCCGCGTCCAGTCGCGATGGAACCTGCAGACATCGATGTCGGCGGCCCGCCGGATGACGTCGAGCGTGGAACGGTGTCTCGCCAATACTTCGGCAACCCGGGGGCTCGTGATCTCGAAGGAGCGATCCCAGACCGGCGACGTATCGTCCTTGAACGCCGGTTCGGCGTCGATTACCGGCAGCACCTGATGGTAGAGCGTGGCCGCGTTATCGGCGTCGGCGACTGCCGGTGGCAGGTTCGCCTGCATGATCTGCGCCGCCTCGAGGCGGAGATACGGCGCCTGCGCGGCGACGGCATTGTCGATGATGAGCAGCGTGCCGAACGACACCGCCTTGGCCATCACGAAAGCCGCCGCCAGACCGATGACGGGCCAGCGGGCGGCCAGCGGCACTCGCTCCGACGAAAATCGCAGCGGTGCATGGTGTGCCTGCGAAAGCCCAGCCCAGACGATCCAGACGCCGCCGATGAATGCCGAGAGAAACGTGGTGAGCATGGGGCCGAACCAATTGGTCGGCATCTGCTTCACGAAGGCGAGGAAGCCAGTGAACGCCACGAATGGCGCGAGCGTGACGACCGGCGCGAGCACGGCGATGGCCGCGAGCAGCCGCCGCAGCCAGGGCCGCTGCGTGCGTGCCGCGGCGGCCGTGCAGGCGGCCGACCAGAGCAGGCAGGAGGCGACGACAAACACGAAGAAAAGCACATGGCCCATCAGAGGTGCCCCTGCAGGAAAGAGCGAACGACCATCGAAACGAGTGTATCCAGCGAAGCTCCAGGTGCTGTGAGTTCCCGTGTCTCTCCGCCGGACTGTGCCGCCTATCCCACACGGGGCCGCGAGGCGGGCTTTTTGTCTGCTGCGGGAAGATATCGCCCCCGCGGCCGGAATCGCCTATTCTGCTGGTACTTCAATCTCTCATTCTGCCCTTCAGAAAAGCCGCAGGAAACCATGTCAGACGAGACGCCCTCGACAGCCGCCGCCGCCAAGCCCACGGCCGTGGAACTGGCCAAGATCGCCAGCAACTACCTGGCCGGCGACATCGCCAAGGAACTCGTCGACGGTGCCCCCGGCTTCGGCAAGCCGAGCATCCAGCTGCTCAAGAACCACGGCACCTACCAGCAGGACGACCGCGAGCAGCGGAAGGCAAAGGAGGGTGCCAAGAGCGTTCGCGAAATCTCGTTCATGATCCGGACCTGCGTTCCGGGCGGCAAGCTCTCGGCCGACCAACTGCTCGCGGCGATCGATCTCGGCGACGAGGTGGGAAACGGCACGATCCGGCTCACCACGCGGCAGTCGATCCAGCACCATGGCGTGGTGAAGGGGGATCTCAAGCCCTTCATGCAGCGTGTCCACGAGATCCAACTGACCACGCTCGCCGCCTGCGGCGACGTCGAGCGAAATGTCATGTGCTGCCCGGCCCCGATCCACAATCACGCCGTCCGCACCGAGATGCAGGCGACACTCGACAAGCTCGCCAGGCACCTCGCCCCGCGGACACGGGCCTACTACGAGATCTGGCTCACCGATCCCGACACGGGTGAGAAGACGCTCGCTGGCGGCACGTCGGCCGACAAGGACGTGGAACCGATTTACGGCCCGACCTACCTGCCCCGAAAGTTCAAGACCGCCTTCGCGCTTCCCGAGGACAACTGCACCGACATCTACGCCAACGACCTCGGCTTCCTCGTCGTTCACGAAAACGGAAAAATCCTCGGCTACAACGTGCTCGCCGGTGGCGGCATGGGCGTGACCCCGAGCGCCGCCAAAACCTTTCCGGCACTCGCCAAGCGGCTCGGGTTCGTGCCGCCCGAGGACGTGCTGGCGATCGCCGAGGCGATCGTGAAGGTGCAGCGGGACTTCGGCAACCGCACCGACCGCAAGACCGCCCGGCTCAAGTACACGATCCACACGATGGGCCTCGACGCCTTCCGGAAGAAGGTCGAGGAATACTTCGGCAAGCCGCTCGCCCCCTGCCATCCGGCGGACGTGCACGGTTTCGACGACCACATCGGCTGGTTCGAGCAGGGCGACGGAAAATATTTCTACGGGCTGAATGTCGAGAATGGCCGGGTCATCGATCGCGAGGGCTTCCGGCTGAAGACGGCCTTGCGGCGGATTCTCCACGACATCCGGCCGGGCGTGCGGATCACGGCCCACCAGAGCCTGCTGTTCACCGATCTGGCGATCACCGACCGGGAGCGGATCGCCAAGATCCTCCACGACCATGGCGTGAAGACCTCCGAGGAGATCTCCACGCTCCGTCGCTGGAGCATGGCCTGCGTGGCGCTGCCCACCTGCAGCCTGGCCGTGGCCGAGAGCGAGCGGGTGCTGCCCGGACTGATCGACTCGCTCGAGCCGGAGGTCGCAAAACTCGGCCTCTCGCACGACGCCTTCACGGTCCGCATGACCGGCTGTCCCAACGCCTGCGCCCGGCCCTACAACTCCGACATCGGGATCGTGGGGCGGACGCTCGGCAAGTACACGCTGTTCCTCGGCGGCCGTCTGCTCGGTGACAGGCTCAACGAGCAGTACAAGGACGTCGTTCCGTTCGAGGATCTCAAGGGCGAGATCACGGCCGTTCTCGCCTGCTACAAGGCGGAGCGGCAGGCAGGCGAGACCCTCGGCGACTTCTGCCACCGCAAGGGCGTCGAAGGCGTTCGCAGGTGGGCTGACGAATGGCTGGCCGGCGCCAGAGGCCACGGCTGATTTCGCGGCCGACCGCAATCCCGGGGGCTTTCAAGATCGGCTCGTCGCGGCCTACTTCGCGAATGCGGCGGGATCGGTGAGCACGAAGAGGTGGCCGTGATCGCTCGTCACGATCACGACCGTGTCGTTCCAGGCGTCTCGCTTCTCGACCCATTCGAAGATCGCCCGCACGGCCGCGTCGCCACTCCTGATCGCCCCGATGCAGTTGTCGATGTTGTTGGCATGGCATGCCCAGTCGACGTCGCCGGCCTCAACCATCAGCCAGAAGCGGTCGCGGCTGCCGAGCAGTTCGAGGGCGGCCCGGGTCATCTCGGCGAGCGACGGATTCTCGGCGATGTCGGCAGGTGTGTAGTTGATCGGCGGCGAGTATTTCTTCTTGAGCCGGTCGCCGCCGTCAGCAACCGGCACGAAGACCGGATCGAAGCGGCCGTCGGCCGTGCAAAACGGCAGGTTGCCCTCGGCGGTTCCGAAGAAGCCGAACAGCCGATGCCCCTTCGACAGCGCCTCGCGAACCGCCTCGGCAAGCACCTCGCCTCCCTTTCGACCGGGGGTCCGCAGGGCCAACTGGTAGCGGCCGCCGCCGACGGCGTCGATCGTCCGCAGCGTCGACTCGGCGACATACTTGTTGCCAGGCTCGAAATTCCGGCCCTGGCCTTCGTCGGTGGCGACATCGACTCCGAAGCCGCCGCCGATCAGCAGGTCGAGGCCGGGCAGCGGATCCTTCGGATGGGAGATTGAACGCTCGCCGAGCATGTCGCGGGCGATGTCCTGATAGTCGTCGCGGCTGACGTTCGTGGCGTAACTGCAGGCCGGAGTGGCGTGGGAGACGGGCACGCTCGAGACGGCGCCGACGGCGAAGCCACGCTTCTGCAGGGTCGCGGCGATCGGTTCGAGCGGCAGGCCCGCTGGATCGACGTTGATCGCGTCGTTGTAGGTCTTGCGTCCGCTGCAGAGCGACGTCGCCGAGGCGGCCGAGTCGGTGACGGCGTGGGGCCGCTCCCGGCTGCGTCCGATGAGGTAGCGGAGGTCGGCGGGCCGCGACCAGGGGGTCGGGCCGGCGCGGGCCGCGTCGTAGCCGCCAGCGGTGCGGCCGCCTGGATTCTTGAGTGCCTGCGAGTCGACGTCGAACGTCGTGCCGTCGTTGGCCGGGCTCGTCACGCAGAACCCGAAGTCGGTGGCCACGCCGCGGTAATCCTGGAATGCAAAGCCCGTCCCCCGGCCATCGGCGTAGGCGACCGTGCCGCTGGCGGAGATCGCGGCGGTTCGCGTCGTGGTCCAGTCCATTCCGTCAAAGACCACGAGCACGACGTGCTTCTTGCCGGCCGCGACGGCGTCGAGCTGCAGGCGATATATCTCGGTCTGGTCGAAATATTCGGCCGCCGGGTTGAGCGTCGCCTCGGGCAAGCGGCCGAAGAGCTGCTCGAGCCGCGAGGCATCGCGGTAGACGCTGTTCCCGCCGGAGACCGCGTCGAGCCCGATCCCGAACGTGTAGACCGGGATCAGTCGGTTGGAATGGTTCGACCAGGCGTCGTATCGGTCGGGCTGGTCGCCCCAGTGGCCCCAGTGGGCCGAGCCTGCCCGCTCGGCCTGCTCCTCGAGCCGCCGTGGCGGATCGATGCTCTCCGTTTGAAACGCGGGTTCGGTCTCAGTGGGTGCTGCCGCGATCGCCGTCGACGCTATCGCGAGCAACGTCACAAACGCAATCGGGCCGAGGCATTTGCCAGGCGGTGATCGCCGTATGCTCAGCGGGGCCAGATGCATTTTCAGGCCGGAAGATCATCCCACATCGGGCACCAGAGTGGCGTCCGCGGAAAGAGCTGGGAGGCGAGTTTCTGGGCGACCTGGGTCGATGACTCGAGCCGTCCCGCCGCAGCAGCCTCCTGCGGATCGCACTGGCCGAGCAGAAGCCTCGCCAACTCGTCGGCGGAGAGCCGCAAATAGCTGCGTCCGACCCGGCCGGCATGCAGGCTCGCCTTGCCGTCGGCGACGATGATCGAGCCTCGGAAATTCGGGGCATCGAGGCCCAGTTCCAGGGTTTCCTTGATCCCGGCCGCGGCCAACCGCGCGGCGACTGCCGGGGCCATGGCCTCGAGCAGCTGCAGCGGGCGAAAGACCTTGGCGACGATCATCCGATCGCCGGAGTTGACGCTCGCGGAGGCAGCCCCCCTGGCGACGGCGGCGTGCATCGGATCGGAGGCCCCCGATTCGTAGATGATCTCCTGACGATCGTTCTCGATCGCCTCGCCGCACACCCGGGCGAGGATCTCCCGCTCAAGTCCGGGAAACTCCGGATCGGCCAGGAGCTCCAGCACACGATTGCCCGACTGGATCGCATAGCCGACGATCCGGGCCGTGGTCTCGTGGAGGTCGTAGCGATCCTGTCCCATCAACGCCACGATGATCGAGTCGAAGCCGCCGCGGCTGACGAGCCAGCGGGAGTAGGCCTCGCTGCGGTCTGAAGGGCCGATGAACCGGGCGGCATTCTGCCGGTAGATCCGCAGGATTGCCGGAAGCTCGACATGCCGCCACTGCCGCATGGTGACGGAATCACCCTCACGTGCAGGACCCTCGAGCAGACCCGCGAGGATTTCAGTCGGCCTGCCTGGAGTCGCACAGTCGCGGCCGAGGACGGCCCAGCCGAGTTCGTTGAACGAGGCGGCGATCCGCGTCCGTGAAAATCCGATCACGGCACCGATCTGCCGCATTCTGTCTTCGGCCGCCCGCACCAGCCGCTGACCGTGGCCGGCACCGCGGCACTCCGGCAGCACGGCGACGCGGTCGACGACCGCAGCCGGCACCGCTCCTCCGGAGACGAGCACCGATCGGGGCACCACCTCGACATGCCCCACGATGCGGCCGGCGAGCCGGGCCACGAGGCGGTTGGCGGCGTCGTGATCGGGATGGTCCACGGCGGCATGGAATTCCGCCTTCGACGGTGCAGCCGGCAGGCCGGAAAGGAGCTGCAGGATCTCGTTCTGGTCGCCGGCACGGGCCGGGGCGACCTGACACTCCTCCAGCATCCAGGAGGGGGGTTTGAGTGGCAGTACGGGGTGTTGCGGCAGGTGGCGGATCGCGGTCCGCTTCTTGGTCGGGCTGCGGCTGACGACGGTGCCTGCGGGGCGAATCTCGACCGTGACCACCTTCGACTTCGCGGCGGGCTTCTTGGAAAGCTTCGCCGGACGCTTTACCGCCGTGACGAGCTGGCCGAGCGACTGCTTCGAAGCCGCTACTGCCGCTGCGGCCAATCTCTGGCCTGTATGGGATGCCCGCTTCGGGGTGCGATCCGGCCGACCCATGGTGCCTCCTCTCCCTGGAGTGACGATTCCCAGTCCGTTGCGGGTCAAGATATGACGATTCTCATTCGTTTTCCAGTAGCAGGAAGGATTTCAGCGCCTTTTCGGAGAAAAAACACCATGGATAGTCGCGTGCCTGGAGGACTTTGCGGGCCCGCAGCGACGCCGCCAATGGCCCGACGCGGTCGAGCAGTCCGCGCCGCAGATGCTGGGTGTGGTCCTGCATCCGCGCGTTGGCGGCCCGGATCTCACGGCAGCGACGGCGGGCGAGCGTGACGGTCGGATGGGTCTCGATCCAGCGCCGCTTCTGATCGATCAGGTCCTGCACCTCCTCGGGCTGGCGATCAAACGGCATCAGGTGCCGCTCGGGATGAAACTCCAGATCCCGCAACTGGCGATGCACATCCGCCAGTGCCGCCGCCGGGTCGGCGCCGGCAGCCTCCGGAAAGGCCTTGTCGACCGGCAGTCGGAGCGTGCCCGAGACGACGGCGTGGCGCGGCGGATCGCAGCCCGTGAGCCGTCGAACGATGTCGTCTGTGATCTGGTCGTAGGCCGCACCGCCGATGCCGTGCACGAAGACATCGGCCACCAGCATTCGCGCCACCATCGTCGTCACGATCGCCCGCGGCCGCAGTCGGAGGGCATGCTCCTCCATCCGGGAGAGGGCATCGACCCACTTCGACGGCGACGTCTCGGGTGAGATCGGCAGTTCCACCCGGAGCGTCTCCATGTCGGAGAGCGTGAGCGTTCCGGGGGTGTCGGTGTTGGCGAAAACCCGGCGACGGCGGCGGTCATCCCGCGACCAGATCCACCAGGGCAGCTCGAACCATGGCCCCTCGGCCGAGCCGTCGCTGGTCACGAGGAGGTCGGGCATCGGCCGGGCCCGGCCGCGGACCCTCTGCTCGCGGCGGTAGTCGGCGAGTGCGGCGTTGTAGGCCTCGTGCAGCTGCCTGCCGTGGGCGAGCAGCCAGCCCATGAAGACCATCACGGTGGGCAGTCGGACCATCTCGCTGACCGGAATTTCGAGCGTCTCCCAGCCGAACCGCGCCTCGAGCGCATGCCGGGCCTGCGAGATGGCCAATCCCAGCCGGTGACATTCCGCCGACCGCTCCACCGCCAGCGGCCACCAGCGGCGCAGGATCGGATCGGGCTCGAGTGGCGCCAATGCCCGGCAGGCACGCTCGGCAAAGGAACCGAACACCGACGGATCGACGATCCCCCGCTCCTCCCAGGCCATCTCCATCTCAGGGGCGTCGAAGGCAACCTGCTCCAGATGGGCGGCCGCGGGGGTGCCCACCGGCACGTCAACGCTCGTTCGCTGACAGCGGTCGGTATCGACCACGAGATTGATGGCGGTGCCGCCGACCGCGCGGGCGTAGGCGTCGAGGGCCGAGTTCTTCAGCCAGACCCCGGGATGGAACAGTTCGGGCTGATGTCCGCCCATGATCACGGGCCTGGCGATCCAGTCGGCCACGTCCCGCGGCCGCTCGGCATCGCGGTAGCTCTGGGTGTATTCGGCCGCGACCGTGAGCACCTCGCGGCGGGTGGCGGCGACGAGTTCCCAGAGCTTGAGGTCGCCGATTCTGGTGTCGAAGGCGGCCCGCAGCAGCCGGTTGTTGTCGACCAGCGTTTCGATCGAACCGGACGGTCGGCCAGAGTCGGCCTGCACCGGCGGATCGATCAGCCTCGCCCCCGAATCCTGCGGGGCCACGTGGTTGCGTCGGAATGGGGGCATGAAACCTGTGCCGCGGCTTTGGACCGCGGACTCACGTCGACCCGCCAACCGCGGCAGCGGCCGATTCCGCTCGATCGAGCACGCGACGGTAGTAGGCCAGACGCGTTGCCGCATCGTCCAGTGCGCCCCCGAAACTCCTCGTCAAATCGAGGTACAGGAGCGGCACGGGAAGTTCCCGGATCCGCAGGCCGGCTCTGGCAGCCTGCACCCAGACCTCGAGCGGCATCGCGTATCCCATCTCGCTGACGTGCAGCCTTTCCAGCGCCCGGCGGGTGTAGGCCTTGAACCCGCAGAAGGCGTCTGTGATCGAGAGGCCGAGGCGGGCGTTGATCTCGGCGGTGACCTCGGCATTGATCCGCCGGCGGGTTTCGGGGGGCTCGCTGTCGCCGGGAAACCGCCTCAGATAGCGGCTGCCGCTGACGATGTCGGAGCCGGGCGGGCCGAGGGTCGCGGCGATGAACTCGGGGATCAGCCGGGGCTGATGCTGGCCGTCGCAGTCGATCGTGACGAGGCCGTCCCAGTCGCCGGCGAGCGTCGTCGCGAAGGCGGTCGCGAGGGCGGCGCCGTAGCCGCGGTTTGCACTGTGCCGGACCACCGCGATGTCGTCGCGTCCCGCCAGCAGCGAGGCGGTGCCGTCGGTCGAACCGTCATCGACGACGAGCACGTGGTCGGTGTGCCGGCGGACCTCGTCGAGAACCTCCACCACGTGCCCCGCCTCGTTGAAGACCGGCAGGGCGATGAGAAACTTGGGCACGATGTCCGCCAGATGGAAGGAGCATTGGGCTCGAACGACAAGCCCAAGTGTAGCGCCGACCGTGGGCGGATCAAAACACCATCGGCCCGGCCAGACTCACCGGGGCGACGGGTTGGGAAGGGAGGCGACGGGATCGGTTTCGTCGCGGCTGGCCCAGGTATGCAGGCCCGGGAGGGATTCGGCGAGTCTCGCCGCCATCCGCTCCATCGCGAACCGCTCGCTGGCATGGTGGCCGACGGCGACCACCGCCAGCCCACGGGAGTCTGCATCGAGGGCGGCGTGCAGCTTGAGCTCTCCGGTGACGAGCGTTTCGCAGCCGGCCCGCAGGATGGCGTCGAGCGAGTCGCCACCGCTGCCGCAGACGATGCCGACGCGTCCCGCCGGCCGGGACCGATCGCCGACCAGCTGCACGCCTCCGACGGCGAGGCTCTCGGCGAGGTGGCCGGCCAGGTGGGCGACCGTCCAGCCAACAGGTGCGGAGCCTGCCCGGCCGAAGCCCGCGAGCGGATGGATGGCGTCGGGCTCGAGCGGGGCGACATGATCGAGTCCGATCAGCGACGCCAGCTGGTCGTTGATCCCGCCGGCGGCTGAATCCCAGGCGGTGTGCGAACTCCAGACCGCCACGCCGGCGCCGATCAGCTCGAGGAGGACAGATCCCGTCGGCGTGGCGTCGGTGATCCGACCCACCGGCCGGAAGGGGAGGGGATGGTGGCTGACGACCATGTCGGCGGCCTCGCGGACCGCCTCCCGGGCCACTGTCGGCGTGAGCGTCAGGCATGTCATGAGCCGCTCGATCGCGGGCCGTCGGCTGCCGACGAGCAGGCCGACTGTGTCCCACTCGGCGGCCAGTCTGAGTGGCGCGAGGCTTTCGAGTTCGGCGATCACCCGCTCGATCGATGGCATGACGACGAGGATACAATCCCGATCACGCCCCCGCGACCCGGCGGCACGCGGCGGCATCGCCCAGCCCCTGCGGGATTGCCTGACCGCCACGTCCACCCGGATCGATAGACCGCTGCCATGGAAACCTCACGCATCTCCGTCGCGGCCGTCGGCCTGTCTGGCGATCTCCGCACGGCCCTGCGTGGCGTCCGCGAACTCGGCCTGCGGGGCGTCGAACTCGACGCACGCAGCGGACTCGATGCCGGACAGATGTCGCAGACGGGCATCCGTCAGGTCCGCAAGTGGCTCGATGACGAGGGGCTCCTCGTCGCCGCGGTCGCCTTTCCGACCCGCGGCGGCTATGCAGACCCAGACCGCCTCGAGGGGCGGATCGCCGCGACCAAGTCGGCGATGGAACTCGCCCGGGATCTCGGCGCGGCCGTCGTGCTCAACCACATCGGCGACATTCCTCCCCCGGCTGCGGCGGGCGGAGAGGAGAAGCCCGATCCACGCTGGAACCTGCTCGTCGAGGTGCTCTCCGATCTTGGCGACTGGGGCCACCGGGTCGGCGCGAGGCTGTCGGCAGAGGCGGGACGGTCTGCCCCTGACGACCTGCTGCGACTGATCGAGGCCCTGCCCGAAGGGTCGCTCGCCACACACCTCGTGACAGGCTCGCTCGTCGTGCACGGCCATGATCCGGTCGCTGCCGTCGCCAGACTCGGTCCGCTGATTGCCCACGTGCATGCCACCGATGCCATCGCTGGCGCATTCAAGGGCCGCGGCCGGGCGGTGATTCTCGGCAGCGGTCATGTCGATCTGCCGGGGGTGCTCGCGGCCCTCGAGGAGCGGGGCTATCGGGGCTGGATCGGTCTCGAGCCCGTGGACGGAATCGGTGCCCGTGCCGAACTGGCCGATGCCGTCGCCGCACTGCGGGCGTTGTAGTCCGCCAGAGACCGCGATCGAGCTGAGATTCCTGAGATTCGCCCGAAATTTGTGCTGTTCGGGTTCGGGGCATACACTGGTCGCATGCTGGCTTTCCCGCTGCGGCGACTGACCACCTGGTGCGTGATCGGGGCCTATTGCCTCGTGGCCTCCGGTCTGCCGCTGCCGCTCGGGGGCAGCCCCGCTGCTGTCGACGCGGCTGCATCGAGGCGTCTGGCGGGCAAGGACAGGTCGACCCCGTTTCCCTGCATGGACAAGCCCTGCGGCTGTGCGACTGCCGAGCAGTGTTTCTCGAAATGCTGCTGCAACACGCCGGCAGAACTGCTCGCCTGGGCCCGGGCCCGGCGGATCGAGCCGGCGGTGATCGCCGCCCTGCAGCGGAGGGTCTCGGCCCCGCCGCTCGTCGAAAAGCCCTCCTCATGCTGTGCTCTCGCCAAGGCCAGCGGCTGTTGTGAGGAGGAATCGCCATCCTGCTGCGAATCCTCCGCTCCCGAGGAGGATCGGCCGCACGAGCCAGAGGATCGGGTCGTCGTGCTGAGGGCGATGCTCGCCTGCGGCGGCATCGTGGCCCAGTGGTGTGCCGCAGCCGGGGCGCTGCCGCCGCCCGTCGTCGAGTCTCCCCTGCAGTGTCGTGTGCTCGTCTGGATCGGGCTCGTCGACGAGGTCGACGATGGCCCGGCCTTCTCTCCTCAGGCGCCGCCTCCCCGCCTGGCCTGAACGAATTCTCCGTTCGCCAGAGAAGTCCCGCGCCCAGAGTCCGTCGCGATGCCGAGCGTGCGCATCCCGGATCCGGTCGCGGCCCCCAGACACTCACTCAGGGAGTCATTGCGCCATGAAGGCCATCGATTGGAAGACCATCTGTCCAGATGAAGGAAAGCATATTGAAAAACGGGCGTTCACGCTCGTGGAACTACTCGTGGTGATTGCGATCATCGGCGTCCTCGTCGGCCTGCTGCTGCCGGCAGTCCAATCGGCCCGTGAGTCGGCCCGCCGGATGAGTTGTGGCAGCAAGCTGCGGCAGTTCGGCCTCTCGCTTCTGAACTACGAGTCTGCCAAGCGGGCGTTTCCGCCGACGGACGTCCGCACCGGCACGACGGCCGGCTGGTCGCTGCATGCACGGCTGCTGCCCTTCATGGAGGAGGCCACGATCTCGGATCGGCTCGACTTCACCAAGACTCCCTTCACAGGGCCCTTCTCCGGCCAGACGCCCGCCGCGGATTTCGTGGCGGTATTCGCGACGCCGCTCCAGGTGCTGCTCTGTCCGAGCGATCCGGCACCCACCGTGCAGAAGTCCAATGGCTATTCCTACGGCGGCAACAACTACATGGTGAGCATCGGCAGCGCGACCGCCGACGGCAGCGGCAAGGCCTACTGGGACTTCAGCAAGCCGACCGACGGCATCGTCTATGAAAACTCGAAGGTCAAGCCATCGCAGATCACCGACGGCCTCTCCAAGACCGTGATTGCCAGCGAGGCGGTGCGGAGCATCGGTGGCGACACAACTTTCCCGATCGGATCTCCTCCGCCCTTTCCCTATCAGTACACGCTCAACGGCTCGACCTACTTCAACGCCGGGCCGCCGCTCACGTTGAAGACCAACACCTCGACACCGACCACGGCCGAGATCGATGCCAAGGTGACGAACTGGGCGACCGATTCGGCGGTGACCGGATGGCGTGGCGCCTCGAGCGCCGCCATGCGTGGCAGGGGGCTGGCCTGGGCGGCGACGACCCAGGGCAACACCCTCACCAACGGCTTCCTGCCGCCCAACAGCCGGATCCCCGACTATGTCACCCATTGGTCGGGATTCTTCGGCCCGAAGAGTTTTCATCCGGGAGGAGCCAACGTGCTCTTCGGTGATGGACGTGTCGTCGTGCTCTCAGAGACCACCGACACCACGCTCCATCGGTCGCTGCACAGCATCAACGGCGGAGAGGCGGTGGCCAATGACTGAGCGACGTTTCTTGCAGGCGGCATTTTTCTGGAGTCTGGCCTGCTGCCTCCAGATCCAGTCTGGAGGACAGGGAATCGCCCATGCCCACGACACATGGGTGGAGGTTTCCTCGAACCTGATCCGGCCGGACGACGCCGTCCGCGTCGATCTGTTCCTCGGCAACCACGGCAACGATCACCGTGACTTCAAGATCGCCGGCAAGCTCGGCTCCCTGGAGGGGGCGACGCTCGCCGTTCGTGGTCCTGACGGGCGGACGACCGACCTCGTGCCCGAGCTCGTCGATGTCGGCTATGCGCCGAAGGAGGGCTGGTGGTCGGGCCGATTCGTCGCCGACTCGGTCGGGCTGCATTGCGTCTCCCATGTGCGGGAGGGGATCAGGCACGGCAGTCGCGGGCTCAAGGGGGGGAAGGCCTATTTTCTGGTCTCCGAATCGCTCGATGATCCCGCCGCCGCGACCGGCTCGTTCGCCGAACCGCTCGGGCATCCGCTGGAACTGGTGCTCGACACCCATCCCGTGCTCGGCTGCGGTCCGGGGCGGGAGATTGCCGTGCGGCTGCTGATGCAGGGGAAGCCGGTCGCTGACGAGCGGGTTTCGTTCATTCCGCGCGGAACGACGCTCAAGGAGGGTTTCGATCCGGACTTTGAGCGGAAGACAGACAGCCAGGGCCGCTGTCGCTGGACGCCGAAGCAGGGCGAACTGGTGCTCGTCGTGGCCCACGTCGTGCGGCCCGACGAGACCGGCGCTGACTACGACAAGACGACCTACGCCGCCACGCTCGTGCTCGACATCCCGCAGCGGTGCAGCTGCTGCGACTGAGCAGGCCTCATTCCGGAGCCATGACCAGTCGCGCAGCCAGCGCGATGGCCGCGGTCTCGACCCTGAGGATCTGTGGGCCGAGGCCGACTGGAGTGAACCCGGCTGCGACCGCGGCGGCGATCTCGTCGGCGCTGAATCCACCCTCTGGACCGACCGCCGCCAGGATCTCCTGATCCGGGTCACCGATTCGTCCGGCCAGGGCCGTCGCTGAGCCCGGATGGGCGATCAGCCGAACGGCTGCCGGAAACCCAGCCGCAAGAGCCTCGAGCGTCAGCGGCTCGGCGATCTCCATCAGCCGGTTGCGGCCGCACTGTTTGCAGGCCTCGACAACCCCTCGTTCCATCCGCGCCCGGGCCGAGTCGGTGGCCTCGGCAACGCCCCGTTCCGTGACCAGTGGCAGGAGCCTGGCCACGCCCAGTTCGGTCAGTTTTTCGACCAGCCATTTCTGCCGGTCACCCTTCGGCAGGGCGACTGCGAGCGTGAGTCGGGCCAGTTTCGCTTCGACCGACTGCAGCGGCTCGCCGAGATCGACCGCGACCTCGTCGCGGCGGATCGCAGCCACCGTCGCCGGCCATTCGACGCCGCTGCCGTCGAAGACCCTGACCTCGTCGCCCACCTTGGCCCTGAGCACGCGGGAAAGATGTCTCGCCTCATCGCCTTCGAGCAGGGCATGGCCCGCGCCTGGCGGGGTTGCCAGAAAGAATCGTTCGCTCATGAATCGGAACCGTTGGCCTGGGATGAGGGAGTGTTTCAGAAAAAATGTTTTCGGGGCTGCGCGGATGATTGCCGCGGTTTTCCGGCGACGTTTTCGTCCTGACCCGGAATGCGAGCCCCGCTACACTTCGCCCCCTATGGTACGCGACCCCTGGCACTTCAGCACCGCGGCCTTCGATGGCAGCCTCGAGCCGGCGACCTTCCATCTCGGCGGTCCGCAGGAGGAGGCCCTTGCCCGAATCGAATGGCTGGTCGACGAGCGGCAGCGGTCGGGCCTCGTGGTCGGCGCCGAGGGCTCCGGCAAGAGCCATCTCGCCGCGATGGTCGTCCGCAGGCTCGCCGGCCTCGGGGCCGAGGCGACGCTGCTCTCGCTCCGCGGCCTCTCCTCCGGCGACTGGATCGAGATGCTGCTCGAACGCCTGCCGCTCGACGCCCCGAGCCGGTCGGAGCCGCTGCGCCCCTGGCAGAAGCTGGAAAACAGGCTCCGTGAGAACACGCTCATGGAGCGGACGACGGCGGTTGTGTTCGACGATCTGGATCATGCCCCGGCCGACGCGGTCGAGGGAATCGTGCGGCTGGTCAGCGCCGCCGAGCCGCGGTTTGCCCGGCTGATCGTCGTGGCGACATCCACGCCCGCAGGGTTCACCCGGCTGCCGGTCGCCATCCGGCAGAGGGCCTCCGTGCGGATCGAGCTTGGGCCGTGGGCTGAGGACGATGTCGCCGGCTTTCTCGCCGCTGCCATCCGTCGCGTCGGTGGCGGTGAGGATCGCTTCTCGCCTCAGGCCGCTGCAACGATCGCCCGGTTCGCCGGGGGAGTGCCGAGGACAGTCTGTCAGCTCGCGAGGCTCTCGGTTGTGGCGGCCGCCGGCGACGGGCTCGAGCAGATCGATGCCGCGACGGTGGAACGTGTCTGGCGTGAACTTGCTCCGACCTGCGGCGTGGATCAGCCGCAGGAGACGGTGGCCGAGGTCGAAGACGACGGACCGCCGCCCGCCAATCCGCGGGTCCGGGTCGTGCGGCGTCTCTGGGGCTGATCTCTGGGCTTGAGTTGCCTCAGCCCGGCACGCGGAACGGCAGCGGATCGGAAGAATTCCGACGCGATCGCTTCGGCCTGCGACTCTGCCGACGGCGCAAGCAATGCCCGCGGCAGCGATCAGGCGGCCTGCGATCGGGCTGAAAAAGGGTCGGCCATGCGTCAGCCCCTACCGCGCGGGAGTCGACATCGCATAGACTCCGCTGAGGAGCATCCGTGAGATGGGGAAGAAGCATCGCGACAGCAACAAACCGGCACCCCGAATCGTGGCCGTATCGCCCGACGACGGATCGGCGATCGACCTGAAAAACCCGGCCCTCGCGGCGCTGCTCTCCTGGTGCCTGCCCGGGCTCGGCCAGATCTATCAGGGCAGGCTCTTCAAGGGCCGCCTGTTCATGGGGGCGATCCTCGGCACCTTCATCGCCGGGCTCTGGCTCGGGGGCGGGCGGGTCGTCTACGCCTCGTGGACACCGGGCAACACCCGCTGGGCCTACGTCTGCCAGGCCGGTGCCGGTCTCGTGGCGCTGCCCGCCGTGTTCCAGTCGCTGCACCTGCAGGGACCGGCAAAACAGCCTTTTTTCGGCAGTTCCTTCATGGCCCCGCCGCTGACGCCGGGCCAATACGTCTCCCGCGAGTATGCGACCAGTCTGGTCTCCGGTGATCCCGACATCGAGGCCGAGGACTTCTTCGATCGGCCGCCCTTGCGACAGTCGCGGATCGACGAGGTCTCGATCTGGCACCGCCGCTTCGGCCGCTGGTTCGAGATCGGCACGCTCTACACGATGCTCGCCGGAATGCTCAACATGCTCGTGATCTACGACGCCTGGGCAGGCCCGCTCGGCATGCCCACGGATGATGACCGTAAGGCCTACCGCAACGCCGCCTCGGCGGCATCCCAACGCAAGGAAGCTCCCAGATGACACCCGCCGCACTGCTCGCCAGTCTTCTCCCCGCCCTCATGCCCTGCCTCTTCGCCACGCTCGTCGATCGGGTGCCGGGAATCTTGTTCGGCCTGCCGCTGATGGCCCTGGCAAGCCTGATCTTCGCCGCCACGCATCACGAGGATCCGGCGGAGATCCGCTTCGCCACGATCCACTGGGCGGTCTGGCTGGGAGGGATTCTCGGTCTCGTCCTCGCCGGCCTGCTGCTGCTCGGCTGGCTTGCCTGAGATCACCCGGCCGCGATCCGCCGCAGCTGGCCGCAGGCGGCGTCGATCCGGGCTCCCTTGCGGCGGCGAACCTGCACGTTGACGCCCGCCTCGCGGAGCGCGTCGAGAAACCGGTCACGGGATCCCTGCGAGGGCTCCCGCCAGGGCATGCCGGCGACCGCGTTGTAGGGGATCACGTTGACGAGCGCGGCCCGCCCGCCGAGCAGGCGGATGAGGCTTCGGGCATGCTCCTCCGAATCGTTCACGCCGCCGAGCAGCACGTACTCAAACGTCAGCCGCCGGCCCGAGGCCTCCCAGTAGCGGTCGGCGGCCGCCATCACCTCGGCGATTCCGATCGACTTGTTGACCGGCACGAGCCGGGTGCGAAGCGGGTCGTCGGCCGCGTGGAGCGAGACGGCCAGATGATAGCCGGGGTTTTCGGCCGCCAGCCGGTCGATGGCCGGCGGCAGCCCGACCGTCGAGATCGTGATCCGCCGCTGTGAGATGCCAAGGCCGTCCGGATCCTGGGCGGCGGCGAGCGCCGGCAGCAGCCGGTCGAGGTTGGCCAGCGGCTCCCCCATCCCCATCACCACGATGTGGCTCAGACGCTCCGTCGGCGGGAGCAGCTGCTGGAGCCGCAGCAGCTGCTCGATGATCTCGCCGGTGGAGAGGTTGCGGACGACCCCGTCGATGCCGCTGGCGCAGAACACGCAGCCCATCGCGCAGCCCACCTGCGAGCTGATGCAGACCGTGCGGCGTTCCCCGTCCCGGAGAAGCACGCACTCGATCCGCTGGCCGTCGTGCAGCTCGAGGAGCAGTTTTTCGGTGCCGTCGTCGGCCCTGTTGTGCCGGGCGATCGACGTCGTCCAGATCCGAAACGTCCCCTCGAGTCCCGCCCGCAGGCCCTTCGGCAGATCGGTCATGTCGGTGAACGAGGCGGCCCGGCCGCCAAACAGCCAGCGGCGGATCGCCTTGACCCGCCAGGCGGGCTGGCCCTGATCGGCCACCCAGGCCGCAAGGATGTCGCCGGGTTCGAGGATGTGCGCGGTCTGCATGGAGGGTTGGGCGGCTGGCATCCACGCCGCGGGCGTTGTAGAGTTTGGGAGATCAGGAACCATACTACAGGCATCGCCATGAGCCAGCAGCAACTCGAGGAACGGACCGCCTGGGTCTATGACAAGCAGGCCTTTCCGGTCTGGAACAGTTCGTTCGACCGCAGCGATCGTACGGAGATGATCCGCGACGATCTCTGGGCCGGCCGCAGCATCGCGATTCTGCTGGCGGTGCTCGTGGCGATCGGGCTGGTTCTGGCACTGGGCACGGTGGCGTTCGTCTCCAACTGGAGGTGACGTGCCGACGCCCGGAGCCGGCCTGTCGCCGTCCCTGACCATCCACGCCCCGGCCAAGCTCAACCTCTCGCTGGCCGTGCTCGAACGCCGTCCCGACGGGTTTCACGAGATCGAGTCGCTGATGGTGCCCGTGTCGCTCCACGACACGCTCCGTCTGAGGGTGCTCGAAACGAGTGAGATCCGGCTGCGGGTTTCATTCGCCGGCCGCCTTGCCGAACCGGCCGGCGAGCCGCTGCGGCGCGACGTGCCGGCCGATCAGACGAACCTCGTCGTTCGGGCAGCGAGGCTGCTGGCCGACGAGGCCGGAGTGCGACATGGCCTCGAGATCGAGCTCGTAAAGCGGATTCCGTCCGGTGCCGGGCTCGGTGGCGGTTCGAGCGATGCGGCCGCGATCATTCGAGCTGCGGCCGAGGTCTGGGGCCTCGACTGGCCGCGACAGCGACTGGCCGACCTGGGGAGCCGCATCGGCAGCGACGTGCCCTGGTTCTTCGCCGGCGGGCCGGCGATCGCGGCGGGCCGCGGCGAGCGGATCGAGCCCGTCGAGGGAATGCCGCCGCTGTCGGCCGTGATCGCCTGCCCCGCAGCCGGCCTCTCCACCGCGGCCGTCTATGCCCGCTGCATCCCCGACCCCTCGCGTCGCGGCGACGCGGGCCGTCTGGTAAAGGCGTTCGCGGCCGGGAATACCACGGCCATCCACTCGCTCATGCAGAACACGCTCGAGCCACCCGCCCGCGAACTCTGTCCGGACGTGGCCCGGCTGCTCGACGCCATGGCGGGGGCCGGTGCCGTGCGGCCGATGCTGACCGGCAGCGGCAGCGCCTGCTTCGCCCTCGCCAGTTCGGCGCAGGATGCAGGCCGGATTTCAGACCGCCTCGATGCCGCCGGCTGGCCGGGCCTGTTTCCTGTCGCGGTCGGCTGAGACCGTCGCGGCTGCCCCGGGGCTCGAGAACCACTTTCGTTTCGGCGGTCGAGAGTGGATACTTGCTGCCGATTTGGGGAGGGCGGCCCGGGAAGGCCGTCCGCGGCGCATGCGACTGGGGGGATCAGCCATGGAGATCACCGAGGTTCGGGTCAAACTGGTCGAGAACGCCGCCGAGCGGCTGCTCGCCTTCTGCTCGATCACGATCGATCACGCCTTCGTGGTCCGTGACATCAAGATCATCGGCAGCCCGGGCGGGCCGTTCGTGGCGATGCCGAGCCGCAAGCTCTCCTCGCACTGCCACGGCTGCGGATTCAAGAACCCGCTCCGATCGGTCTACTGCTGCCAGTGCGGCAAGAAACAGTCGGAGGGCCATCTGCCCCGCGACGATGAGGGCCGCCTGCGGCTCTATGCCGACATCGCCCACCCGATCAACGCCGCCGCCAGGGAGCTGATCCAGAGCCGCGTGGTTCGCGAGTACGAGGCGGAGCTCGTCCGGGCCCGCGAGCCGGACTACGTGTCGCGCTACGATGCCATTGGCGACGAGGAACACCGCCTGCGTCGCTGAGGACGACTGGTTCAGGCCCGTACGAGCCTGTGGAAGTCGGCCTTGAGGCGGCTGGTGACGGGGCCGGGCGTGCCCGTACCGATCCTGCGGCCATCGACATCGACGACCGGAATCACCTCGGCGGCCGTGCCGGTCAGGAAGCACTCGTCGGCCGTGTAGACGTCGTAGCGGGTGAGGGGGGTCTCGCGGCATTCGATGCCGGCCGCATGGGCCAGCTCCATCACGGCGTTGCGGGTGATGCCTTCGAGAATGCCGGCCTCGGGCGGAGGCGTGAGCAGTCGGCCCGAGCGGACGATGAACACGTTGTCACCCGTGCACTCGGCCACCTCGCCCTTGTGATTGAGCATCAAGGCCTCGACGCAGCCGGCCTGCAGCCCCTCGAGCTTGGCCATGATGTTGTTGAGGTAGTTGAGCGACTTGATCCGCGGCGAGAGGGCCGCCGACTGGACCCGCTGCGTGGCGGCGGTCACGATCCGCAGGCCTTTCTCGTAAAACTCCTCCGGATAGAGGCTGATCGTGTCGGCGATCACGATCAGCTGCGGGTTCCTGGTGCGGTTGGGGTCGAGGCCGAGGCTGCCCGCGCCGCGGGTGACGACCAGCCGCACGTAGCCGTCGGAGAGATTGTTGGCCGCGAGCGTGTCGTTCACCGCCTTGGCGACGGCCTCCTTCGTCGTCGGGATGGCGAGGCTGATCGCCAGGGCGCTTGCCCAGAGCCGGTCGATGTGGGCATCGAGCCGGAAGACACGGCCGGAGTAGCTGCGGAGCCCCTCGAAGACGCCGTCGCCGTAGAGCAGGCCATGGTCGAAGACGCTGACCCGGGCCTCGTCCTCGGGCACGAGGCGGTCGTTCATGAAGACGATGCGGGGCATGGCTGCGGGCCTCAGTGGGTGGGCGCGGACTGGTCGTGCGATGCTCTGCTCAGGCGATCTCGACCCGCCCTGCCGCAAGCCGCACGATCCGGTCGGCCCGTCGGGCGATCGACGTGTCGTGGGTGACGAGCACTATAGAAAGCCCGTCCTCACGGTTCAACTCGCAGAGCGTGTCGAGAATCCCGGAGCCGCTGGCCTCGTCGAGATTGCCGGTCGGCTCGTCGGCGAGCAGCACCCGTGGCCGGGCGACGAGCGCCCGGGCGATTGCCACCCGCTGCATCTCGCCTCCGGAGAGCTGCCGCGGCTTGTGGTGCAGCCGGCCGCCGAGGCCGAATCGCTCCAGGAGTTCGCGGGCGGCCCGCCGGGCGTCTCCCCGCTGCCGCAGCCATTGGCCCACGGAATAGCGGACGAACAGCGGAGCGAGGACGTTTTCCAGGGCGTCGAGTTCCGGGAGCAGGTGGTAGGCCTGAAACACCATCCCGATCTCGGTGTTGCGGATCCGGTCGCGCCTGGTCGCGGAGAGGCTGTCGATCCGCTGGCCGCCGAGATGCACCTCGCCTGAATCTGGGGCGTCGAGCAGCCCCATCAGGTGCAGGAGCGTGCTCTTGCCCGAGCCGCTCTGGCCGACGATCGCCACGAAGCCGCCGGGCTCGACCTCGAAGTCGACGCCCCGCAGCACCTCGAGCGTGCCGCCCCCCGAGCGGTAGCTCTTTCGCACGCCGCGCACTTGCAGCAGGGGCTGCCCGCCCGCGGCGTCATTCATGTCGCAGCGCCTCCACCGGATGCAGCCGGGCCGCCCGCAGCGCCGGCAGCACGCTCGAGGCGACGGCGATGGCGACGGCGCCAGCAATGATCCAGAGGATCGTGCCGGGGTGGACGATCGTCGGAATCCGGAAGAAGTAATAGATCGAGGGGTCGAAGACCCGCTCCCCCGTGCACCACTCGACGGCGGTGCGGATCGAGTTGATGTTCCAGGTGATCGCCAGGCCGAGGGCCAGGCCCGCCCCGGCGCCGACCAGCCCGAGGAACAGACCGTAGCCGAGGAAGATTCCGGCGATGCCGGAGGCACTGGCACCGAGCGACTTGAGGATTCCGATGTCGCGGGTCTTCTCGACCACGATCATGAAGAAGATCGCGAGGATCCCGAAGCCGGCCACCGCGATGATCATGAACAGGAGGATGTTGAGCACGGCCATCTCCATGTCGACGGCGGAGAGCAGCGGTCCCTGCTTGTCGCGCCAGGTCGAGACGGCATAGAGTTCGGCCGGGAACACCTGCCGGAGCCGGTTTCGGACCGCATCGAGGTCGGCCCCGGGCCTGAGCTTGATCTGGATCGAATTGACGCTCGGAATCCCGGTCTGCGGCTCGATCATGCCCCGCATCCGTTGCAGCGACTGGATCGGGACGAAGACGAAGTTCGAGTCGTACTCGCTCATCTTGCTCTCGTAGAAATCGACGATCGTGAAGGTGTCGCTGACCGCCTTGGGAGGCGTGCCGGCCGTGGGGAAGGTGATCTTCACGTCGTCACCGGGGAGCACGAGGAAGCGGTCGACGCCCGTCGAATCGCGGAAGCTGGCGAGGCCGATTCCGGGCACGATGCCGGTGAATTGTTCCTTGGCCGGGTCCATCCTGCGGCCCTCCTCGGGACGGGCGGCCCGGAAGGGATCGGCCCGGGCGGGGGCCTTGTCGTCGGCCGGGGAATCATCGTCTGCAGGCGGCTGTTCGCCCTCCGTCGCCGCCAGCACCGCATCCACCTGATGGTCCACCGGCCGCACCGGCCCGGCGGCCGATGACTCACGGGCCTGATCCTCCTGCCGCTCCCGCCAGAGCCGCTCCCGCTCGACCCGCATCCTGCGGTGGGGCCAGCCGGCCCCCTCGAGCGCCGGCCGGGTGGGGGCCGGGCCGTCCCCCTGGCTGTCGACCGTGTCGTAGCCCCCTTCGCGGAGCCCGAACGAGAGCTGCTTGCGGTTGTCGGGGTGCTGGAGGTAGCGGCCGAAGTCGCTGGCCTGTGCGTGCGAGCTTTCGTCGATCCCGATGAACATCACCTGGCGGGTCACCCACTGGCCGCGGACCTGGAAGTTGAGCATCGCCGGCACCGCCACCGTCGGCGTCATCCCGGCGATCGAGTCGCCGGCGGCGCGGCGGATCTCCTCCATGTGCCAGGCCGGATCCTGGAAGCCGGAGAGGGAATGGCTCTCGAACACGAGGTCGGAGAGGATGCCGTGGATCCGCGTCTGCATCTCGTGGGAGAAGCCGGCCATCACCGCGTTGACGACGATCATCGTCGCCACGCCGAGCGTCACGCTGATCACGCTCGCAAGCGCGATCCAGCGGGTGCGGAGGTAGCGCCAGCAGAGGAGGAGTTTGTACATTCGAAATGGCAGGCCGAAGCCCGGCCTACTCCTGGGGCCGCTGGATCGGAAACAGGATCACGTCACGGATACTCGGGGCCGCGGTGAGAAACATCACCAGCCTGTCGATGCCGATCCCGAGTCCGCCGGCGGGCGGCATCCCGTGCCGCAGGGCGCGGATGAAGTCGGTGTCCATCCGGGCCATCGACTCCTCGGCCGCGAGCCCGGCCAGCTGGGTGCGGAACAGATCCTCCTGCAGGTCGGGATCGTTGAGCTCGGTGTAGGCGTTGGCCAGTTCCATTCCGGCCACGTAGAGCTCGAACCGCTCGGCCACGTCCGGCTGGCCGGCCTTCCGCTTGGTCAGCGGGCAGACGGCGGCCGGATAGTCGATCACGAACACCGGCCCGTCGAGCGTCTCCTCGACCCGGGCCTCGAAGAGGTCGCTTTTGATCACGTCGGGATGGCGGCCGGCCGTCTCGATGCCGATCGCGGCGGCGGCAGCGGCCACGCTCGCCGGGTCGCGGGGATCGCAGCCGGTGACCTCGGCGAGCAGGTCGTCGTAGCGGGCCCGGCGAAAGGGCGGGGTGAGGTCGACGGGGCGGCCCATGAAGGTGAACTTCATCGGCGCCCCGGCCGCCTTGGCGGCCTCGACGAGGATCGCCTCGGTCAGATCCATCATCGTCAGGTAGTCGCCGTAGGCCTCGTAGGCCTCGAGCATCGTGAACTCGGGATTGTGCCGCGGGCTCACCCCCTCGTTGCGATAGACCCGGCCGAGTTCGAAGACCCGCTCCATGCCCCCGACGAGCAGCCGCTTGAGGTGCAGTTCGAGCGCGATTCGCAGCACGAGCGGCATGTCGAGCGCGTTGTGATGGGTCTTGAAGGGGCGGGCCGCCGCGCCGCCGGCGCTCTCCTGCAACGTCGGCCCCTCGACCTCGAGGTAGTTTCGCGCCGCCAGCACCCGCCGCACCGCCTCGACGATCCGGCTGCGGGCCACGAAGCGGTCGCGGACCCCCTCGCCGTGGATCAGGTCGAGGTATCGCATCCGCTGCTTGAGTTCCGGATCGACGAGGCCGTGGTACTTGTCGGGCGGCGTCTCCAGAGACTTGGTGAGGAACTCGAGGCCCGCGGCGAAGACGGTCATCTCGCCGGTCTTCGAGAAGCCGAGCCGGCCGTCGATGCCGATCACGTCGCCGAGGTCGAGGCAGTCGACGACCTTCCAGGTGTCTGGCCCGACCTGCTTCTTACCGAGCATGATCTGGATCCGGCCGGTGCGGTCGACAAGATCGATGAACACGAGGCTGCCGGCGCTCCGCAGGAGCATGATCCGGCCGGCGACCCGGACTGTCGGGCCATCCTCGGCCGCCTTGTCGAGCGGCTCGCCGGCGGCCCGGACGGCGGCGATCGGCTGGACGCCGTCGAAGCGGCGGCC
>CAMDFJ010000034.1 GCA_945897435.1 Candidatus Kuenenia stuttgartensis
GGCCGGCAACTCGCGTTGCCGGCCGCCCGTGAATCAGACCATCTCGATCATGTCGATCGACAGGCAATCAGCCCGGAATCAGTATTCCGGCACCGGCTCGCCGCTCTTCGACGTGTTGATCGCACTGTAGGTGTTCACCGCGATGTCCGACGAGATGAACTCGCAGTGACCGTCGGCGAACAGGTGGCCAATCAACTTGCCGGCGTGATCGCTCGACGGGCCCCAGTTGAGCGACACCGTCGCTGCGTTGGGGAACGTGAGAACGTTGCCGATGGTGGCGGCAACTGGCGGGTTGTTGGTGTTGAAGGTGCCCGACATCAATGCCAACAGGGTGTTGGTGGACGAACTCCAGGTACCGCTCGTCAGAATGCCGGCGTTGATGCTCGGCATGTGCATCAGTTCGCCGTCGATCCAGCGGCATGGACCACCTGTCGCGGTGCTCGGATTGATCCGGCTTTCCGACACCATGACAGTCTTGCTCGTGCCGTCGGAAAAGTCACGGAAACCGAACCGCTGGGTCAGCGACAGGCCGCCGAGGCCCTGGCTCGTGCCGCTCGAGAGCGGAAGCGTGCCGCTGAAGGAAATGCCCGCATTCGCACGATAGTTCGAGAGACCGTCCATCGTGCCCGACACCGTCGAGACGCCGGCAAAGCTCGGGCAGAGGGCGAAGTTGAGCTTCGTCGCAGCCGGGCTGTTGGCAACGCCGCGAAGCGTTTGGCCAGCTGTATTCACGGAGGCAATCGTGCTCGACGTCACGCTTGCACCGTCCCAATACGGCTTCGAGGTGCTCGTCGAACCGGTGATCAGGCGGAGGAGATTGGTCTCTTCCATGCCGCCGAGGCACTGGGCGAGCCAACTATAGCCATTGGTGGCATTGCCCGTTCCGCCGGTCGAGAGGTTCGGGAAGAAATTGTCGCCACCACGGGCATTGGCATCGGCATAGGTATGCAGGCCAAGACCGAGCTGCTTGAGGTTGTTGTTGCAGCTGATCCGGCGGGCAGCCTCACGAGCGGCCTGAACGGCGGGCAGCAGCAGACCAACGAGAACGCCGATGATGGCGATCACCACCAGCAGCTCGACGAGGGTGAAACCCCGCCGCTTCGAGTTGAGTGTTGAGAGCGTCATAAAACACCTTTCGCCCTTGCGGGACGTTCCATGGGAAATGAAAAATGAAAGAATCTGAAACGAACCGAGGCCCCTTGGCCCCCCAAAAAAACCGAGCACCTGAAGAACCGGTCGCCATCAATTCCGGGATCGAGAAATCGCCGAATGTAGAATCCCCGGGACTGCTGCCGATCGGCCACACCTCCAACGTGCCCCTCACAATCAAAATAGTATCGGCACGGAACCCCCTCCGTCAATCGGTCGAAAACCATGGCCGCGAAAGTGTCTGATCCGGAACGCTCGCGACAGTTTGCCCTGGAGGTCGTCAGTCGGCTGCGCGGGGCCGGTTTCCCCGCTTTTTGGGCGGGTGGCTGCGTTCGCGACGAGCTTTTGGGCCGGATTCCAGCCGACTACGACGTGGCCACGTCGGCCCGGCCGGATCAGGTACGGGAGGTTTTCGGCCACCGTCGGACACTTAGCATCGGGGCCGCATTCGGGGTGATCACGGTGCTGGGGCCCCCCGATGCCGGCCAGGTCGAGGTGGCGACGTTCCGGACCGACGCGGCCTACACCGACGGACGGCATCCCGCGGGTGTCATCTTTTCTTCCCCAGAGGAAGATGCGATGCGCCGAGACTTCACGATCAACGGCCTGTTTTTCGACCCGCTGACCGGTGCCGTCCACGACTACGTAGGTGGCAGGGATGACCTGGCAGCGGGCGTCATCCGGGCGATCGGGGTGCCGGCCCAGCGTTTCGGTGAGGATCACCTGCGGATGCTGCGGGCGGTGCGGTTTGCCGCCGGATTCGGGTTTTCGCTCGATGGCGAGACCGCTGCGGCCGTCGCGAACATGGCCCACCTCGTCGCAACTGTCAGCCCGGAGCGGATCGCCGCCGAATTCCGCGGCATGCTTTCCCGGCCAGGCCGTCGCCGGGCGTTGACGCTGCTGGCGGAGACGGGGCTCGCTCGGCATGTTTTTCCGGAGGTTGCTCCGGCCGATCGAAACGCCGCCGGCAGTGCAGTTCAACAGCGGGATTGGGAACAGGCCGCCGCCGTGATCGACGCCCTCGACGAGCCCGACCTCGCCGTCGGCCTGGCTGCCCTCTTCGATCGGGCGGGCGCGGCTGCTTGCCGGCAGGCTGCGGCGAGACTTCGGCTCTCAAACGCCGAAACCCGGCGGGCATCGTGGCTACTCGAGGCCGTGGCCGCGATCGGCACGGCCGCCGATGCGGCTGCACTGAGGGCACGGCCATGGTCAAAGGTCCAGCCCTGGCTCGCGCACCCCGACGCCCGTCTGCTCGCCGATCTGCTTCGGGCACGGGCTGCCGCTGGATGCGGCCCGGCCGACCTGGCGGCATGGGTCAGCGAGCAGGTCGTGCGACCCGAGGCGGACCTCGATCCAGCGCCGCTGCTCAGTGGAGCCGAGATGCTCGCGCTCGGACTGCCGGCGGGGCCCGCCATGGGGCGGATCCTGGCAGGATTACGGCAGCGTCAACTCGACGAGCAGATCACCAGCCGCGAGGCCGCAATTGATTGGGTTCGCAGGGATTGCAGCGACCCAGAGGATACGGGCTAATGCGGCGGTTCGGAGGGATTGGGGAGGTCGTCGAGCGATTCCAGTTTGAAGACATCGAGGAAGCGGCGGGTCGTGCGGTAGCAGGGTTCGCCCCCCGCGGTCTTGTCCGGGGGCTGTTCGAGCTGCAGTAGGCCGCGGCGGACGAGCGTTCGCAGCACGCTCGGCGAGGCATCGCAGCCGAGTTCGACGAGCCTGTCTCGCGAAACAGGCTGGTTCCAGGCGATCGCTGCCAGGGCATCGAGCGACTCCGGATCGAGCCGGACGAGCCGGGCCCGGGTTTCGAGGACGGCGCCGAAGGAGGCGAACTCAGGTCGCAGCCGCATCACCCAGCCGGAATCCTTGGCGGCGATCTCGTAAGGACAGTTGTCGGCGATGTAGCGTCGCCGGAGTTCTTCGGCGATTTCGTCGACCTCCTGCGGCCGGACGCCCCGCATCAGGCCGGCGATCCGACGGCTGCTGAGCGGCTCTCCCCCCGGCATCCCCACGAACAGGACCGCCTCGACGATCGTGGTCGGGCTCACCCGCGGGGCGGCGTCGCCGTCGGCCGCCACGGCATCGTCGAGGTCGGGCGAGGCATCGACCTGCACGAGTGCGGCCTCGGGGGACGTCGGGCCTGCGGCGTAGGGATCGCCCGTTCCCATCATCGCCGCAAAGGCCTGGGCGAGCCGGTCGATCGAGAGGCCGCCATCGGCGGGCGGGGCATGAAAGCCGGCGGCCGGCTCGGGGGATTTTTTTGGGGCCATGATCGGGTGGGGTGGGGCAGGAGGTTCCAGCATCATGACAGGCTGAAGCCTATCCCACATCGGACAGGATAGCCGTTCATCGCTTTCGCGATGATCGCGCGAGCCGGCGGCCGTCCTTGGTGGCGGGCACGCTCTTGAGCGGTTCCGGTGCGCCGTCGAGTGTGTCTCCGGTGCGGATCGATGCCAGCCGCTCCTTGATCCGGGTCGCATACTGCTCGGAGAGTTCGAGGCCGAGAAACGAGCGGCCGAGTTTCTTGGCGACGGCGAGCGTCGTGCCGCTGCCGCCGAAGGGGTCGAGCACGAGGTCGCCGGGCTGGCTGCAGGCGCGGATGATCCGACCGAGCAGCTGCTCCGGCATCTGGCAGCCGTGCCAGCCCGACCGCTCCTTGAACGTGCCACAGACCCGGGGGAAGTACCAGGTATCCTCCTCCGCGGAAAACCCCTCCGGCAGATCCTGCGGTCTGAGGATCCAGGTGTCGTCGGGGAGCCGGCCCGTCGGATTGGCCCGCTTGTCGCCGTAGACGAGTTCCCGGGCGCTCGGCACGCGGATCGCATCGACGTTGAAGGTGAAGGCTTCCGGATCCTTGACGAAGTGGAAGAGATGGGCGTGGGAGCGGCTGAACTTCTGCCGGCAGTTGACGCCGAAGGTGTAATACCAGACCACCCACGAGCGGCAGGTGAGGCCGAGTTCGCGGGTCGCGAGGACCTTCAATTCGGCGGCATATTCATCACCGATCGCCAGCCAGAACGTGCCGTCGTCGCGGAGCACGCGAACGACCTCGGCCATCCAGCGGCCCGACCAGGCGAGGTAGTCGTCGGCAGGCCGGCGGTCTTCGTAGGCGTCGTAGGCGTAGCCGATGTTGAAGGGCGGATCGGCGAAGGCCAGATGCACCGTGCCGGAGGGGACGTGGGAGAAGAGTTCGAGACAGTCGCCCTGATGGACGCGGTCGAGGACGAGCGGCAGAGGGAGTTCGTCGCTGGGCATTCCTGGGTTTTACCCCAGAGCGAGCGCCAGCGCCACCCTGCAGGCCGCCTCGAAGGCCTCGAGGTCGAGCCGTTCCTGGGTCGTGTGGATCTCCATCTGGCCGCAGCCGAGGGTCACCGTGGGAATGCCGTTGGCAGCCATCCAGTTGGCGTCGAGGCCGCCGTTTGAGATTTCCAGCCGGGGGGTGAGACCGACGGCAAGCACGGCCTCCCGGGCGGCGACGACGCAGGGTTCGTCGTCGTCGAGCCGGAAGGCCTCGTAGTCGAGCCGGCCCTCGATCGTGACCCTGCCCGTCTTGCCATCGACGCTCCGGATCCTTTTGGAAGCTTCCTGGAAGGCCGTTTCGATCGCCTTGACGATCTGGTTGCGGAAGGCGGCGTCATGCCCCCTGGCCTCGGCCTTGAGTGCCGCCGCGTCGGCCACGACGTTGGTCGCCGACCCGGCGTTGATCACGCCGACGTTGCTGGTGCCCCGCTTTCCATTCTTGGTGACGAGACCGTGCCAGCCATTCTCGACCAGCGACGCGACCGCCAACGACGCGATCGCGACCGCCGACACGCCCTTCTCGGGGGCGACGCCCGCATGGCTCGGCACGCCCTTTATGCGGATGTCGAGTCGATGCCCGCCGGTGGCTCCGATGGTCACCTTCTCGACCGCACCGCCGTCGAAGTTGAAGGCCAGTCGGGGCCGACCCAGATCGGCTGCCTTCACGAACCGGGCGCCGTAGAGCCCGACCTCCTCCTGGATCGCGAACAGAAACGTCAGCGGCGGATGGGCCAGGCCCTTCCGCAGGATCTCGAGAGCGGTCGAGAGCACCACGGCGCAGCCCGCCCGGTCGTCGGCGCCGAGCCCCGTCGCAGGATCTCCGCTCTTCACGAACCGGCCGGCAACGACCGGCCTGGCACCGAGGCAGACCGGCACCGTGTCCATGTGGGCCATCAGCAATCGCCGCGGTCCGGGAACGGTGCCGGGAAGCCTGACGATCAGGTTGCCGACGTTGCCCTTGAGGGGCGTGCGGGTGTTGGCCGAATCAAACGAGATTGCATCGGTCGGGCAGCCAGCCTCCCGGAGCCAATGCACGATCCGCTCGGCGATCTGTTTTTCATCCCCCGAGACGCCGGGAATCGCCATCAGGTCGAGCACGACTCGGCGGGCGGCCGGGAGGTCGGGCTCTGGCAACGCAGATTTCGCCGGCCTCGGGGTTTGATGTCCGCCGCCGGCAGTCCCGCGTAGACTCCTGCGGCCGGCCGGCCCGGAATTGACCACTGCTCCAGAACTCCCCGTCGCCCGCTTTTTGCCAGTTGATTTCAAAGACACTTTTTTTGGGGATCGTGCCATGCGCATCTTTCTGGCGGGGATCATGCAGGGGTCGCACGTGGCGGCGCTCGTGCACGATCAGACCTATCGAAACACCCTTCGCGACCTGGTGCAGGCGCACTGGCCGGAGGCGGAAGTCTATGACCCGTTCGCCAATCATGCCACGTCCGTGGGCTACGACATGCGCCGGGCCCGCGAGGTGTTCATGGGACACATCGAGATCTGCCGCGAATTCGACCTGATCGTGGCCTACGTGCCCGAGGCGTCGATGGGAACCGCGATCGAGGTCTGGGAGGCCCATCGCCACGGCCGCCGGGTGGTGACGATCACGCCGCTGACCCACAACTGGGTCGTGCAGATCACGAGCGATGCCATCTACCGCGATGCCGACGAATTCGCCCATGGGCTGCGGTCGGGCGCCATCGACAGGTTGCTCGAGCCCCGGCCGTAGCCCTCACCCCTGCCGCCGACCGAGGGCCCGTTCGCAGAGGCTGCGGATGCGGGCGACGACGCTGGCAACGGTGCATGGATCGGTATCTGGAGCGGCGACTGGCCAGACCTCGATGGCGGAAAGCGACTCGTCGCCATCATCGAGCCAATCGGCGGCCAGCCTGGCAGCGGTGCCGGCATCCTCGGCGGCCAGCGCCTCGGCCGAACCGATCGCGGCGGCCACGCCATCGCGGACGGCCTCGGAGCCCAGCGCCGCCGCAAGATCGGCGGCTGCGACATGGACGGCCACCGGAACGCCGGTCTCGATCGCAAGGTCGGCGAAGATGCCGGCGTGGAGCACGAGGATCACGTCGGGATCGAATCCGTCGACCGCCTCGGCGATCGACTGCCGGGCCGTCTCCCGGAGGAGTCCGAGCAGCCGGGGGGGGATGGCGGCCGCGGCGGCGAGCAGGGCCGTTGCCGATCCATCCCGAACCGCTTTCAGCAGTACGTTATTGGCCGCGGCAATGTCGAGCAGGTGGATGCCGTGGAGGTCGGGCGTCTGACCGAGCAGGCTCGGAATGGAGGCCGGTCCGCAGGCGAGCACTTCGATGCCGTCCGATGCGAGGCCGGAGCGGATCGCATGCACGCGGGTTGCGGGAGGGTCGCAGGAGCCGTGGTCGATGAGCAGCAGTCGCATGGGCGCAAGGCCACCACGAATCGTCGATTGTTCAAAGCCAGCCGCTCAAACGGCATCCGGCAAGCACGACGGCCATCCAGGCCGCCGCGGCCCAATCGTCGGCCATGATACCGAGCCCGGCAGGCAGTCGCTCCAGCTGCCGGCAGGGGAACGGCTTGGCGATGTCGAAGACGCGGTGGAGGAGGAAGGCCAGCGCTGCGAAGGCCGCGATTTGGGCTGGCGATCCCTGCGGGAGCGGCACGGCGAGCAGCCCCAGAGGGAGACTGGCCATTTCGTCGTAGACGATCGCGCCGGGGTCTTTTCCCCGGCCAAGCTGGCGGGCCGCCGCCCCGCAGATCGGGATGCCGACGAGATTGATCGCCGCCAGGAGCGACAGTTCGCCTCCCCAGGGCAGGCCCAGCCAGTGGATTCCGAGGGCCAGCCCCATCCCGGCCGCGGCACCAAAGGTACCGGGGGCGAAGGGAGCTCGGCCGAGCCAGCCGCAGCTGGCGAGGATCACGGATGGCGCGAGCCAGGGGGAGGGAGGCGGTGGTGGGGCGGCAGCGGAATGCATGGCCGACGTATGGTATGACAATGCCCATGGAAGCCCCACAACAGCATCACGAACGACCCGGTATCGGCCGGCTCGAACTCGTCGAGTTTCCGCACCCCGCCCTCCTCAGGCGAACGAGGCCGCTCGTGCGGATCGACGAGGGCGTCTGCGATGCCGTCGAGCAGATGTTCGAGATCATGTACGAGTCGGGTGGAATCGGTCTGGCGGCCAATCAGGTGGCGCTCCCCTACAGGCTCTTCGTGGTGAACCTCGAGGCCCGTCCGAACGCCGGCGAGGAACTCGTGTTCATCAATCCCAGCCTCAGCCGTCCACGGGGCACGGCCGTGCAGGAAGAGGGCTGCCTCAGCCTGCCTGGGTTGCGGATGGACGTGCGTCGTCCGGAAAAGGTGGTTCTCGACGCCTGGTCGCTCGATGGCGAACCGGTCCACCTCGATCTCGACGGAATGCTGGCCCGAGTGGTGCAGCATGAGTTCGATCACCTCGACGGGAAACTGTTCACCGATCGGCTGCCCGAGGCGGCCGCCATCGAGGCGCGGCGGTCACTCGACACGTTCCGCGAGGTGTTTCTCGGCCGGCAGTCCCGGGGCGAGGTTCCGGGCGACGACGTGCTCGTCGCCCGGCTCGACAGGCTCGAAGGGGAGCGGTGCGCCGGCGCCTGACGGGCATGGCCGTGGCCTCCACGCTTCGTCTGGTGGTGATGGGCACCGGCCCGTTCGCCGTGCCGATGTTCCGGGCACTGCTCGGATCGCGGCATGCGGTCGCGGCCCTCGTCACGCGGCCGAGCCATGCAGCAGCCGGCCGACGGCCAGCGCCGAATCCGATGCGGGAGGTGGCCGAGTCGGCCGGGATTCCCGTCCTCGATCCGGAAAACGTGAACGATGAGGCCTCCGTGGCCGCCATCGAGAGGCTCGGCGCGGAACTTTTTATCGTCTGTGATTACGGGCAGATTCTCTCCCCGCGGTTGCTGGCGGTGGCGCCGCTCGGGGGAATCAATCTGCATGGGTCGCTCCTGCCTCGGCACCGAGGGGCGGCGCCCGTGCAGTGGGCGATCCTCGAAGGGGATCCGATCAGCGGCGTCAGCCTGATCCATATGACACCGGCCCTCGATGCCGGCGCCGTGATCGTGGCCCGGGCATCGCCCATCTATCCGGGCGACAGTGCGGTCGACCTGGAGCGGATCCTCTCCGAACTCGGCGTCGACGCCACGCTCGAGGCGATCGACCGGATCCAGGCGTCGGCCTCACTGGCGGCGGATGGAGAACGGCCGACGGTCGGCATCCCGCAGGATGCCTCGAAGGCGACCCGGGCTCCGCGGCTGAAAAAGACCGATGGGGTCGTCGACTGGTCGCAGCCGGCCGCGCGGATCGAGCGGATGCGGCGGGCACTCGAGCCCTGGCCACGAACCACGGCGTTTCTCTATCGCGAAGGGCAGCCGCCGATGCGGCTCGTGCTCGAGGAACTGGCGATCGTTCCTGAGCCGCCGGCGGGGAGCGGTGGTTTGGGACCCGCTTCAGGCCAGGCTTCTGCTGTGGGAGAAATTCTCGCCGCCGATGCCGCCGGGATTGTCGTGGCCTGCGGGCAAGGCTCGTTCCTCGCGATCCGTCGGCTCGTTCCCGAGGGCCGGCGCAGCATGTCGGCGGCTGAGTTTCTCCGCGGCCATCCGATCCTTCCGGGGATGCGTTTTACGCTACCATCTCAAGGGTAACCCGAGGACCAGAGACGAGAGTCCCGGAAGAGATGACCAGAGGCATGAAGATGGGAATCACGAACCCCGGCCCAGAACCCGCGACTCGACGGCTCTGGATCGAGACCGTCGGCTGCCAGATGAACGTGCTCGACAGCGAGCTCGTGGTGGCTGCCCTCAGGCGTCAGGGCTGGGAGATGGCCCGGACGCAGGCAGATGCCGATGCCGTCTTCTACAACACATGCAGCGTTCGCCAGCATGCCGAGGACAAGATCTATTCGGCACTCGGCCGCGTGCGGCAGGAGAAGGAACGGCGGCCCGGGCTGATCGTCGGCGTGCTCGGCTGCATGGCCCAGAAGGATCAGGTGTTGGTGCGGACCCGGGCACCGTGGGTCGATCTGGTCGTCGGCCCCGGGCAGCTGCATCAGGTGCCCCGGCTCGTCGATGGAATCCTCGCCGGCGGCGGCCCTCAGATCGAGGTCAGCCTCGACCGCAAGGGGGGAAGTCGGGAGGCGATCGCCCGCAGTTTCGAGAGCTACGATCCGGATCGCGACCCGGCCATGCGGCCGACCCCTTTTCAGGCCTTCGTGCGGACCCAGACCGGCTGCGACAAGTTCTGTGCGTTCTGCGTCGTGCCCCGGGTGCGGGGGCCGGAGCAGGCCCGGCCCCCGGAGGCGATTCTGGCCGAGACCCGCAAGCTCGTGGCCGAGGGCTGCCGCGAGGTGACGCTGATCGGCCAGACCGTCAATAGCTATCGCTGGTCGGACGGAGGCGTGACGACACGGCTCTCAGACCTGCTCGGCCGACTCGACGCCATCGACGGCCTCGACCGGATCAAGTTCGTCACCAACTATCCTCGGGACATGACCCCCGATCTGATCGCGGCGGTCCGCGACCTGCCCAAGGTGAGCCACTACCTCCACGTGCCCGCGCAGCACGGCAGCGACGACGTGCTCCTGCGGATGCGACGCGGCTACTCGATCGGCGAATACATGGAGATGCTCGGCCGGATCCGGACGGAACTGCCCCATGCCGCCGTGACCAGCGACTTCATCGTCGGCTTCTGCGGCGAGACCGACGCCGAGTTTCAGATGACGCTCGACCTCGTGCGGACCGCGGGATTCAAGAACAGCTTTATCTTCAAGTACAGCCCGCGGCCAGGCACGAAGGCCCACGAGCGGCTTCCCGACGACGTGCCCGAAGAGGTCAAGAAGGAACGCAATCAGGCCCTGCTCGAGGCCCAGGCAGAGGTCAGTCTCGCTGGCAACAGGGCCTTCGTCGGCACCCGTCAGCAGGTGCTGGTGGAAGGGCTTTCGACGCGTGACGAGAAGCGGTCGGTCGATCCGGGGCCGGACGGCATGGCCCAGCTCAGCGGCCGGACGGCCTGCGACAGGATCGTCGTCTTCGACGCCCCGCTGCGGCTCGTGGGGCGGCTCGTCGACATCGACATCACCGCAGCGGCCGCCTGGTCGCTTCTGGGCACGGTCGCGGACGGTCTCGCTGATGCGGTTCCGCTCGACGAACTCTCCGGCGGTCAGGGGAGCTGTGGCACGGCCGCCGGTCCGCTCTACGACATTGCCTCGCCCCCGAGCCGGCAGACGCCATCGGGGGTCTGACGTGGCCCCGTCACCCCGCGGCCTGTCGATCGAGGGCCTGACGAGACTCCTCGATGATCCGTCGGCAGCCAGCGACTGGGGGACTGCCGCCGGAATCACCGCCCCCGGGCTCGCCTCCCGCTCACTGCGCGGGCTGGCCGAATCCGGGCTGACATTCGACCTGCTCGGTTCCCTTGCGGAGGCGCTCGGCAGACTGCTCCCCGAGGTGAGCGATCCCGACCGGGTGCTCGTGGCGCTCGAGCGTTTTCTGGGACGGGTCCGCAGCCCGCTCTCGACAGCCGCGCTCTTCGACCGGGATCCGGGTTCCCTCGAGACGCTGCTGCGGATCTTTTCGGCCAGTCCACATCTGGCCGAACTCGTGATCGCCGACCCGGAGTCGTGGGAGGAGATCCGGGTCGGTCAGGGGCGGCCCGAAAAGAAGGAGTCGCTGGCGGCCGCCCTGCGGTCGGAACTCGCGGTCGCGGGCGACGCCTCGGCCGTGATGCGGACGCTGCGGCGATTCAAGCGGCGTGAACTGCTGCGGATCGCCTACGGCGACATCGTCGTCGGCCAGCGACTCGAACTTGTCGTGGCCCAGATCTCGCACCTCGCCGACGTGATCGTCGCTGCGGCTGTCCGGATCGCGGTCGGCCGGCTGGAGGAGCAGCGCGGAATCCCCCAGGATGCCCACGGTCAGCGGGCGACGCTGGCGGCGATCGCCCTCGGCAAGCTCGGCGGAGCCGAACTGAACTATTCGAGCGACATCGACCTGGTCTTCGTCTCGTCGGCCGAGGGTCGGGTGGCTGGCCCGAAGCCCTGCACGAATCAGGAGTTTTTCGAGCGTGCGGTGCAGGAGATCGTCAGACTGATCGGCGAGCCGACCGAACTCGGGATCGCCTATCGGGTCGATCTTCGACTTCGGCCGCACGGTGGCACCGGACCGGCGGCGATGACAATCGACGCCCTGCACCAGTATTACGATCGTGATGGCCGCACCTGGGAACGTCAGGCCTGGGTGAAGGCCCGGTGCGCGGGGGGCGACGAGATCCTCGGTGGCCGTGTGCTGGCGGGCATGGAGCCCTGGGTCTACCAGCGTTGGCTGACGCGGGCGGAGATCGGCGGCATCAGGTCGCTCAAGCGGCAGATCGAGCAGCGGGCCATCCGGGCCGGCACCGATGGCAGCGACGTGAAGCATGGCCTCGGCGGGATCCGCGACATCGAATTCACGATCCAGTTTCTGCAGCTGCTCAGCGGCGGCGACACGCCGGCGGTGCGAACCCCGACGACCCTCGACGCCATCCGTCGACTCGCCGAGGCGGGGGCATTGACCGACAAGGAACGGGAGATCCTCGAACGAAACTACATTCTGCTGCGGACCGTCGAGCACCGGCTGCAGATTCTCTACGACCGGCGAACGCACCTGCTGCCCGAGACCGAGGAGGCGTTTTCCGGACTCGCCGTCAGGATGGGGTACGGCCGGGGATCGGCAGCGGCCGCGAGGCTGCGAACTGAACTCACCGAAGCGACGATGCTCAACCGTCGGATTCTCGACCACCTGCTCCACGACGCCTTTCCCGAGGATGTCGCACCGGAGCCCGAGATGGACCTCGTGCTCGATCCGGAGCCGGCCGAGGAATTCATCGTCGAAGTGCTCTCGCGGCACAATTTCCGGGATCTCGACCGGGCCTACCAGACATTCACGTCGCTCGCCGAGGAGCGGATGCGGTTTCTCTCGACCCGTCGCTGCCGGCACTTTCTCGCGGCGATCGCCCCGCGTCTGCTGGCCGCGATCGGCCGCACCCCCGACCCCGACGCCACGCTCTCGAGCCTGGCGGCGGTCAGCGACTCGCTCGGCGGCAAGGGGGTTCTCTGGGAACTGTTGAGCGCGAGCCACGCGGCGCTCGACCTGACGGTGCGGATCTGCGCCTCGAGCCAGTTTCTCGCCAGCCTGCTGGTGGCGAATCCGGGCATGATCGACGAGCTGCTCGACAGCCTCGTCGTCCAGCGACTGCCTGGACTCGAGGCCCTCGAGGCGACGCTCGAGGAGGTCTGTCGGAATGCGGCCGACATCACACCGATGCTCCATGCCTTCAAGGCCGCCGAGCAGCTGCGGGTCGGGATTCGCGACATGCTCGGCCTGCTCGACGTCGATGCGACCACTTCGGCGCTGACCTCGATCGCCGAGGTCATCCTGCGGCGGGTCGTCGACGCCGAGGAGGCGATGCTCGTGGAGCGATTCGGTGAGCCGATGGTGGGCGGGGGTCTGGCCGGGGCGGTGGTGCTCGCGATGGGCAAGTTCGGCGGCAGGGAGATGAACTATGCCAGCGATCTCGATGTCGTCTTTCTCTACGACCAAGAAGGAGCGACGCTCCCCTCCCGCCGCAGCCGCCGGTCGGTCGAAACGACCACCAATGGCCACTTCTTCGGCGACCTCGCCCGCCGGGTGATGAAGGCCTTCAATGCGTCGTCGCCGCAGGGGCGGCTCTACGATCTCGATTCCCGGCTCCGTCCCAGTGGCAGCAGCGGTCCGGCCGCGATCCCGCTGGCGGAATTGGAACGCTACTTTGCGGCCGACGGTCCCGCAGCCGTCTGGGAGCGGCAAGCGGTCGTCAAGGCTCGCGTCGTCTCAGGAACGCCGGCGGCCTCCGCCGCCGCGGTGGAGATCCTCCATCGGGCCGCATATGGGCGGCAGTGGTCGGCGGACGAGGTGGGATCGATCCGCGAGATGCGACTGCGGATGGAGGAGGGGGCGAAGCCGGCCAATCTCAAACGTGGCCCGGGAGGGATCGTCGACATCGAGTTCATCGCGCAGATGCTGCAGGTCGTTTATGGCGGCGCCGATGCCTCGTTGCGAACGCCGGAGACCAGAGTGGCGCTTGCGGCCCTGCATCGGTCGGGCCACCTCGACCGGGAGGAGTGTGCGTTTCTCGATTCCGCCTATCGGACGCTGCGCCGGATCGAGTGCAGGCTGCGGCTGATCGGTGCGGCCGCCCGTCACGACTTCCCGGCGGGCGACGAGGAACGCCGCAGACTGGCCCACCTGATGGGGCATCACGACCCCGATGGGCTGGCCGCCGAGGTGGCGGCCGTCACGGCCCGAACCCGGCTGACCTTCGAGGCGATCTTCGACCGGACGGTGGCTGCCATGTCGGGGTCCTGACCGATCGAACGGCCGCTGCTCACTCGGCCGGCCGGACCCGGCGGCGGGCGTTCCAGAATTCCCAGACAAAAGGCAGCACCGATACCAGCACGATGCCGACGACGACAAGTTCGAAGTTTTCCTTGACGATCGGCACGTTGCCGAAGAAGTATCCGGCCAGGGTGCAGATCGCCACCCAGAGGGCCCCGCCGACGACGTTGTAGAAGAGGAACTGCGGATAGTTCATCCGACCCACGCCGGCCACGAACGGGGCGAAGGTGCGGACGATCGGCACGAACCGGGCGAGCACGATCGTCCGTCCGCCGTGCCGCTCGTAAAACTCCTGCGTCCGGACGAGATGCTCGTGCTTGAGGAACCAGGTGTTCATGCGAAAGGCCCGTGGCCCGATCCAGCGGCCGATCGCGTAGTTGATCGTGTCGCCGAGCACGGCCGCCACGAACAAGAGTCCGAGCAGGGTGATGATATTGAGCGAGTCGGGATGGAGGGCGGCCATCGCCCCGGCGGCGAAGAGCAGCGAGTCGCCCGGCAGGAACGGCGTGACGACCAGGCCGGTCTCGCAGAGGATGATCGCGAACAGGATCGCATAGGTCCACGGTCCCCAGGCCTGCATGACCGCGGCGAGATGCTCGTCGAGATGGAGGAAGACGTCGATGATCGACTTGATCGCGTCCATGGTGTTGGGCATCCTCGGCGGAGGGATCTGGGCGGAAAACTGACCGGGGTCGCCATCATACGCTGGATGAAATCCGGTCGCTGAACCCGCTGCCCGAGAACCCGATTCAGCTGGGCCGCGAGCGGCCGGCTGCCTGCCGGGGAACCACCACGAGGGCTGCTGCGACCGGAATCGCGAGGGCCGCCAGGAGCACCCACTGCATGGCATCGGCACGCGCCCCGACGGCGCCTGCCAGACTCCAGGCAAAGGCGATCGCGAGATTGCCCGCGGCGGCAGCCGGAAGGAACCGGGCCAGCGGCATCGCCGTCGCCCCGGCCAGGATCGTGGCGGCCTCGGCGACGAGGGGCAGCGGTCGGGAGATCACGACCAGCAGCGGCCCCAGCCGGCGCTGCTGCCGTTCGAGGACCATCCGCTCGCCGGCCTCGAGGCTTGCGAGGGTCCGCCCGCCGGTGACCCTTCCCAGCCACCATCCGGCGACTGCTCCCGCCGTCATTCCCATCCAGCCGCAGAGGGTGCCCGTGACCAGGCCCAGTTCGGCCCCGCCCAGCGTGGCGACGACGCTCGATGGCACCGGGAGCAGAAAATCGACCGTCAGGATCCCGATCTCCGCGGTCGCCAGCCAGAAGGGCGCCGGCCTCGGGTCAAGCCAATCGGCCACGATATGGTCGAGACGGGTGCCGAACACCAGGAAGGGAACGAGCGGAACCGCGATCGCAGCCAGCGTCAGAAGGGAGAGGAGGCGAGTCGCGGTGCGCATGGTGCTGGATGCGGATTTGGGCGCGGATCGGGGCGGCTGGCCCGATCCCGAAGCAGGTCGATGAGCAGATCGTGCGAGGGTGAAACCAGGGGATGGACGACTAGGAAAAGAATAGCCAGGTCGCGGGCAGAAGGCGTCGGCGACAGCCAGCACCAGCCTGCCAGCGGGACCGGCCCATGGTTTTTTGGGAAGGAAATACGCCGCGGCGAAATCCCCGTCGATCGGGAAGATTCCCCTGCCGCAGCAGTTACGTCGATGCCGTCCGGGCCTGCTCGATGATGTCGAGGCCGACGCTTTCACTCCAGGCACCGATCAGCCCCCGGAACAGCGGGCCGGGCCTGCCGTCCGCGACATGTCGGCCGTTCAACCGGGTGGCTGGCAGCAGGCAGTTTGGCGTGCTCGTGAGCAGGATCTCATCCGCCGCTGCGAGGTCGCCGACCGTGAGCGACTCCTCCCGCCATTCGATCCCGGCTGACCCGGCCAGATGCCTGAGGTAGCCGAGGCTCACGCCAGACAACGCATCGAATGGCGGCGGCGTGACGAGTTGGCCCCGCCGGACGATCGCGACATTTGCCGTCGAGGTCTCACTGACGCGGCCGTCCTCGTGGCAGATCAGGGCACGGCTGCCGGACTCAGCCGCCGCCGCCTCGCGGTCGGCGAGATGGTAGTGCATCCGACTGCGGCACTTGAGTCCGACGGGCCAACTCGCCGCAGGCACCTGACACACCGACACGCTGCGGAGGGCGACGCCCCTGATGTAGGCGTCGGCCCAGATCTGAAAGGCGAGCGGAAAGGTGTGGATCGCGGTCCGCGGCCGGCCGGATCGGCCGCCGTGCTGTGAGGGCTGATCGCCAGGCGTGGAAAAGATGACGACCCCGAGATCGCCCCCGATGGGGCCGAGGCTCTGGTTGTGGTTGGCAATCTGCCCGGCTGCCTCGAAGATCGCATCCAGGGGGAAGCCGGGATCGATGCCCACTGTGGCGAGCGAATCCCGGAAACGCCCGGCATGCCGATCGGGGAGAAAGAGTCGGCCAGAGAAGGTTCGCAGCTGCTCCGTGACCGCGGCACCGAGAACGAAACCTGCGTCGCCCACCGGCAGCGCCAGCGTCGCGCGGGGTATTACGTCACCGTCGAGCCAGGCGAGTTCGACCATCGAATGGAGGATAGGGGATTCGAACCCCTGACCTTCTGGCTGCCAGCCAGACGCTCTCCCAATTGAGCTAATCCCCCGGGTGTCGTCCGAAACCGAAACCCACGAAGCGTGGGGCAGTGATCGCGGACCGCCGTGGGCGATGGACAGAGTCGAAACTATCGACCGCTTGCGGGAATGTCAACGCGAGGCGACTGTTGTGGAAGGAAATCCCGTCCTCTCCGGCCTCGACCATGCCCCCGTCCGACCCCGTACAACGCATTCCTGCCGCGGCCCCGGGGCATCAGGACAGGCCTTCGGAGATGCTGCGTGCGACGCTGACAGTGCTGCTCTGTCTCTACCTCGTCGGTTTTGCACTCTGCCTGGCGGGCAACTCGGGCAGTGGTGCCTCGGCAGTTGTCCGCACCGTGAAATCCAGACTCTTCTCCCCCTGGATGACGCCCGCCTGGCTCGACGTCGGCCACGACGTCCGGCTCACCTACGGACAGCCTGAAGACGGCGGGCACCGGATCGAAATTCGACCCTGGGCCGATCTGGCTCGCGGCCGGACGATCGTCTATCCGACGTCCGCGATCTGGGGTGAGCGGGCGGCCCGATGGGGGCGGCTGGCCCGGGCGATCGCGGTTGGAGAACAGGACCCCGATCGCGAGGGCCTGCTGCCGGCGGCCGTCGGCGTGGGTGGATTTCGACTGGTCGGTGCCGAGGACGTGTCGCTCAGAGTGCTCAGGCAAATGATGCCTGAATCTGCCGTCATCGCCAGCGGCGGAAAGGGGGCGCCGCGGTTCGAGCAGGCCTACGCCGCCCGCGTCCGCCGTGTCGCAGGCGAGATCCAACTGCTCACGATCGAGGATCCCGCCGAGCTTGCGCCGCTGGTCCCCGAGGTGGCACCATGACCGCCCGTTCCACCGTCGAGGGAATCCGCGACGAGAGGTCCGTCGGTCGCCGGCCAGAGCAGTTGCCGCGGCTGGAGGACTGGATTGGCGAGGTCTGGACTCGGTTCTGGTTCACACCCGCCGATCCCCGGCCTTTGGCACTGATCCGGATCGCGACGGGATGTCTCGCCTTGGCACTCTGGTGGAGCTACGCGGCCGATCTCGAGGCATGGTTCGGCAGCGACGGCATGCTGCCGTCGCGGACGCGGGGGGCTTGGCGATCTCCCTGGGGAGGATCGATCTTCGATCTGGCCACAACGCCAACGATGCTCCGCGGCATCTACCTGATCGGCGGGCTTGTGATCCTGGCGCTGCTGGCCGGGCTCTGCACGCCGGTCGTTTCGCTCCTGGCGCCGATCTTTTTCGCCTCGATCCTGCAGCGAGGTCCGATGCTGGCCGGGCCTGCGGATGACGTGGTTGCGGTGATCCTCTGGTGCCTCGCGATCGGCCGTTGCGGCGACGCCGTCTCGCTCGACAGACTGTTCTTCGCCGGGCAGGCGGGACCGCAGGTGGGCTCGTTTCGAAACCGGATCGCGGTCTCGCTGCTGCGGGTGCATGCCAGCCTGCTCACGATCGCGGCCCTGCTCGCACAGCTCAAGGGGGATGTCTGGTGGGACGGAACGGCCGCCTGGTGGCTCGCGGCCCGCAGCGCCGACCGGACGATCGACCTGACAGTCCCGCTCGCCGCCTCGCTCTACGCCACCAACCTGCTGACCCACGCCATCACGCTGTTTGAGGTGGTCTTCGCCCTCGGCGTCTGGTGCGTGCCGCTGCGACCACTGATCGTGCCGCTTGCAGTCGTCTGCTGGCCGCTGCTGGGCTTGTTCGCCGGCGAGCCCTTCTGGGGGCTGGCGATGGCGATCCTCGCGCTGGCATTTCGCGAGGCCGCCGACCGCGGCCGGGGCGGTATACTTTGACGATGTCCCGCTCCCGACCCAATCCGTTTTATTTCGTCCTCGGACTCGTCGGCTTCCTGTTCACGATCACGGCCTCGAGCTACTGCCTGTTCGTGCTGCGCGGGATGCGGCCAGCCCTTCAGGCCGAGGGCCCGCATCCTCTGGAACAGCTGATGGACAGGCACGGAACCACGCTGCTCGCCGGACAGTTGGCCGTGCTCGCCGTCGCCACCATCGGTGCGGTCGCCGTCGATCACTTCGAGGGAGAGCGGATCCGGCGCGAGCGGTCGGCGGCCGAAGAGGTTCTGGCCAAGAACAAGCAGGCCGACGGGGATGCCGGGCCGTGACCACCGCAGTCGCCCTGAAAATGGCGGCCCTTCGCGACCAGATCCGGCGGCATGACCGTCTCTATTACGTCGATGCCCGGCCTGAGATCACGGACCTCGAATACGACCGGCTGCTCGAGGAGTTGCGCAGGCTCGAGGAGACCCATCCCGATCTCGTCGCCGCCGACAGTCCGACCCGGCGGGTGGGCGACCAGCCGATTTCCGAACTCGAGCCGGTTCGGCACCGTCGAGCGATGCTCTCGATCGACAACACCTACAGCCCCGAGGATCTCCTCGCCTGGGGACGACGGGTCGAGAAGCTTCTGGGTGAAAACGACGCCGACACGCCGATCGAGTGGATGCTCGAACTCAAGATCGACGGCGTGGCGGTGTCGTTGACCTATGAGCGGGGACTGCTCCTGCTTGGTGCCACCCGTGGCAACGGCACGATCGGAGACGACATCACCCACAACATCCGCACGATCCACGAAGTGCCGCTGCGGCTCGATCTTGATCAACCGCCGCAGCTGGTCGAGATTCGCGGCGAGGTCTACATGACGAATTCCGATCTCGTCGCGCTCAACCAGGCGCAGGCCGTCGAAGGACTTGCGGCCTTCGCCAACACGCGGAACCTGGTCGCAGGAAGCATCCGTCTGCTCGATCCTCGGGAATCCGCCCGCCGGCCGCTGCGATTCTTCTGCCATGGAGTCGGCGACGCGACCGGCCTCGGCGCGACCTCGCAATCGGGGCTGCTCGCCTGGGCACGGCAGGCCGGTCTCCCGGTCGCGCCCCGGACGCGGACCTTCGCCAGCCTCGACCGGCTCGTCGAGCACGGCAACGAGCTGATCGAGGAGCTGCACGATCTGAACTTCGAGGTCGACGGCTTCGTGGTGAAGGTCGACCGTTTCGATCAGCAGCAGCGGCTTGGGGCCACGTCGAAGAGTCCGCGCTGGGCGATCGCCTGGAAGTTTGAGAAGTTCGAGGCCACGACGACACTGGCGGGCATTCGGGTTCAGGTTGGCCGCGGCGGCACCGTGACGCCGGTTGCCGACCTCGAGCCCGTGCAGCTCGCCGGCACGACCGTCAGCCGTGCCAGCCTCCACAATGCCGACGAGATCGCCCGCAAGGACATCCGTGTCGGAGATGTGCTCGTGGTCGAAAAGGCCGGCAAGGTGATCCCCCATGTCGTCCGGGTTGAGAAGCACCTGCGGACGTCATCGCTCGAGCCCTGGTCTCCCCCGACCCGCTGCCCCGAGTGCGAGACGGAACTGGTCCGCGATCCAGACGGAGTCTTCATCCGCTGTCCAAACGTCGACTGCCCGGCCCGGGTGCGGGAGCGGATCAGGTTCTTCGCATCCCGCGGGGCGATGGATATCGAGGGTCTGGGAGAAAAGCTCGTCGAGCAGCTCGTCGCGACAGGGCTCGTCCGCGATTACGCCGATCTCTACAGACTGGAAATCGCAGACCTGGAACCGCTCGAGCGGATGGGGAAAAAGTCGGCCACGAGTCTGGTCGAACAGATCCGCGGCAGCCGGGAACAGGGGCTGACACGGGTGCTCAACGGGCTCGGCATTCGTCATGTCGGTCCGCGGGTGGCCTCGTTGCTTGCCGCCCGCTTCGGTTCGATCGACGCCCTCTGTCAGGCCTCGGAGGAAGACCTCGCCGCGGTCGAGGAGATCGGGCCGGTGATCGCAGCGGAGGTGCACGCCTGGCTCGCCGGGCCGTATGGCAGCCGGGTGGTTGCTGGCCTGCGGCAGAGCGGCCTGCGGCTTGACCTGCTCGAGAGTGAGCGGCCGGTCGCTGCGGGTCCGCTCGCCGGGAAGACGCTCGTCGTCACCGGCACACTGACAGGCTTTTCGAGGCAGGAGGCCGAGGAGTCGATCCGCAGGGCCGGCGGCCGGCCATCTTCCAGCGTCTCAAAGAAGACCGACTATCTCGTCGCCGGCAGCGACGCCGGCAGCAAGCTCGAGAAGGCCGAGAAACTGGGTGTGCCAGTGCTCGACGAGGCGGGCTTCCTGGCCTTGCTCGGCCGCTGAACGGAGGCGAGAGCAGCCGTCAGGCAGCAGCGGAGCGGGCGAGGAGCCCGCCGGCGGCGCGGATGACGCTCTCGACGTCGATGGCCTTCATCGCCAGGGTGTCGACCTTCCGCTGGTCCCAGGCCGGGCGAAACTCCGGCGCCGGCTCGACGGCACGGTGCTGCATGCCATAGGGGCCGTTGCGGGTCGCCGGCACCGGACCGAAGAGGCCGACACAGGGTGTGCCCACCGCCGCCGCGAGGTGCAGCGGTCCGGTGTCGCTGGAGATGAACAGCCGGGAGAGCCGGGCGAGTTCGCCCAGATCCTGCAGGCTCGTTCGGGGCGCGAGGATCGCGGCGCCGGCGGAATCGGCGACGATCCGCTCTGCTGCCGACCGCTCGGCGTCACCGCCCCAGACGACGACGGAGCGGATGCCATGGCGGCGATCGAGTTCTCGGGCCAACTGGCCAAACCGTTCAGCCGGCCAGATCTTCGACTGCCAGCCAGCTCCGGGATTGAGCAGCGCGGGTGGGGTCGAGAGGTTCAACGACTCGATCCACCCCTCCATCGCAGCTCGGCTCGTCGGCCAGCGGGGCATGTCGAACGAGGGACAGATTTCCTGGACGTCGAGCGCCGAGAGCAGCTGGCAGTTTCGATCCACGACGTGGGCCGCCGATGCCGTCACAGGGTGGGTCAAAAACAGCCAGGAACGCTCCCGTGACTCTGGCGGAGCGTGTCCGATCCGCATCCCTGCACCCGAGAGCCAGGTCGCGAAGCCGCTCTTGAAGAGGCCCTGGAGGTCGATGGCGACGTCGGGCTCGAACCCGAGCAGCTGGCGGCGGAGCCTGCGGACGGCAGAGAACGATCGGAGCCAGCCCCGCGGGAGACGGAAAAGGTGATCGACGGCGGGGTGACCGGCCAGGACATCTCCCGCTCGGCCCTCGACCACCCAGCCGATCCGAACCTGCGGAAAGGCCCGCTTCAAGGCCACTGCGACCGGCACGCCATGGAGCACATCGCCAATCGCGGACAGCTTGACGATGATGATTGACGTGGGGGCTTCCATACCGCGGATTTTTTCCCGCGCTCGTCACCACGGCAAGGCCAGTTTCAGGTGGCGAAGCCGGGCTGCCCCCCACTGTGGTCCCTGTCGGCTGCCGCGGCGGCCCGGTATACTTCCGGGCCTTCTGGCCGGTTTCCCACCATCTCCACATCACGTCCGGAGTCTCGACCATGAGCCAGGCAGAGGACATCCTCTCGCGTTCGTCCGCCAGAAGCCCAGCCGCCGGGCCGCAGCTCGCCCCCCCGCGGCTCGACGAGCTCTCGCCGCAAAACCTCTACGACAAGTGCATGGCGTTGGCCCGCAACCTCTGGTGGAGCTGGCATCCCGAGGTCACGAATCTGTTTCGCGAACTCGATCCGATTCGCTGGAGGCAGCTCGATCACAATCCGATCGCCCTGTTGGCAGAGTTCACTCCCGAGCGGCTCGAGGCCCGGGCCGCCGAACTCGTGCTCTACAGCCGAATCAACCAGGCCTATCGGCGTCTCAAGGAGTACCTGGCGGCCGAGTCGACCTGGAGCGACGTCCACGCCGGGGTGCTCGGCTCCAAGCCGGTCGTCTACTTCAGTGCCGAGTTTGGCATCCACGAGTCGGTGCCGATCTATTCGGGCGGCCTCGGCGTGCTCTCGGGGGACCACATCAAGAGTGCCAGCGGTCTTGGCATCCCGCTGATCGCGGTCGGACTGTTCTACGATCAGGGCTACTTCAAGCAGCAGCTCGATGTCGACGGTTACCAGCACGAGGAGTATCTCCAGTCGCGGGTCGAGGTGCTGCCGATCGAGCCGGCCATCGGGGCCGACGGCAAGCCGGTGATCGTGCAGGTCGACACCCGTTCCGGGCCGCTCTATGCCAAGGTCTGGAAGATGGCGGTCGGGCGGGTGAACCTGTTTCTGCTCGACTGCGACGTCGACGGCAACACGCCCGACGACCGGGAACTGACCAGCCGGCTCTATGGCGGCGATACCCGGACGCGAATCCGCCAGGAGATCGTCCTCGGCATCGGTGGCGTGCGGGCGATCCGGGCGATGGGAATCGTGCCCGGGGTCTATCACCTCAACGAGGGCCACTCGGTGTTCGCCACGCTGGAGGCGGTCCGCGGCCGGATGGATCGGGATGGCTATCCGTTCGACGATGCGGTGAGAAAGGTGGCCCGGCAGACCGTATTCACCACTCACACACCGGTGCCCGCCGGCCACGATCGCTTCGACGGCAGCCTGATCGAGGAGCATCTCGGCCCGATGCGGGATGCCCTCGGCATCTCCCACGACCACCTGATGAGCCTCGGAAGGGTCGAGACCCACAACCAGACAGAGCCCTTCTGCATGACCGTGCTCGGCCTGAAGATGTCGCGGAGGGCCAACGCCGTCAGCTCGCTGCATGGCCATGTGAGCCGCAAGATGTGGTCCTCGCTCTGGCCCTACCGGGTCGAGGAGGAGGTGCCGATCGGTCATATCACCAACGGCGTCCACGTGCCGAGTTGGCTCTCCTGGCAGATGCTCATGCTCTACGACCGCATCTTTCCGATGCACTGGTTCAAGCGGATGGGCGAGCCGGACGTCTGGCAGAAGATCCACGAGGTCGACCCCGGCGAACTCTGGGAAACCCACTATGCCCTGAAGAACCTGCTGCTGCAGTTCGTGCGGCGGCGACTCGCCCGCCAGTGCCGTCGACGCGGTGAGTGCGACGAGGCCGTGGAGGCCGCCCGCACGGTGCTCGACCCGAACATTCTCACGATCGGTTTCGCGCGGCGTTTCGCCACCTACAAACGGGCCGACCTCGTGCTCGGTGATCTGGATCGGCTCCTGGAGCTGATCAGCGACCGCGACCGACCCATCCAGATCATCTTCGCCGGCAAGGCCCATCCTGCCGACGAGCCCGGCAAGGCACTGATTCGCAAGATCGCCAACCTGCGACACGACCCGCGAACCAGTGGACGGCTCGTGTTCGTCGAGGACTACGACATCAACGTCTGTCGCCACCTGATCCAGGGCGTCGACGTCTGGCTCAACAATCCCCGACGTCCGCTCGAGGCCTCGGGCACCAGCGGCCAGAAGGTGGTCCTCAATGGCGGTCTCAA
>CAMDFJ010000035.1 GCA_945897435.1 Candidatus Kuenenia stuttgartensis
CATACGCGGCCGGAGGGACTCTACGAGCGGCTTCGCGACCGGCTGGGTGAGTTTCCGCTCCACAAGTTCTGGGGACCTGTCGCCGGTATCGAGTCTTCCCGCTGGATCGCAGCCAGCTTTCTCGAAGCCTCGCGGGACAACCCTCCTGACTTCGCCTGCGTCTATCTGCCGCACCTCGACTATGCATCCCAGGCGCAGGGTCCGGACAGCCCGGCTGCCCACGCCGCCTGCGCCGCCCTCGATGCCGAGATCGCGACGCTCGTCGAAGGCTATGCGAGCCTGACAGACGATCCGGACGCGATCCTGTTCGTCGTCGGGGAGTATCGGATTCGTCCCGTCGCAGACACGCTGTTTCCCAACCGCCTGTTGCGCGAGGCGGGACTGCTCACAGTCTCGGAGGACCCCGATGGCGATCGGCTCGACATCGGCAGCAGCCGGGCCTGGACGCTCGCCGACCACCAGATCGGGCATGTCTACATCGCCGATCCGGCGGATCGATCACTCGTCGAGGATGTCGCGACGCTGTTCCGCGGGCGAAAGGGCGTGGAACGTCTGCTTTCTGGCGCCGAACTCATCGAGGCCGGCCTGACAGCGGCCGTGCCGGCAGCGATCGGCGACCGCTGCGGTGACCTGGTGATCGTCAGTGCCGCCGACAGCTGGCAGGCCTACTACCCCTGGCTCGACGACTCCCGCGCCCCGGGCTTCGCGAGAACGATCGACATCCATCGAAAGCCCGGATATGACCCACTCGAACTCCACCTCGACCGTTCCCGGCTGCCGGCGATCGCCATCCCGCTCGACACCACGCTCGTGAAGGGTTCGCACGGCGCCGTCGATCCGGCGAATCCACACGAAACGATCCTGATCACATCCCGGCCCGGGATCGCCTCCGGCCCCGTGGCGATGGATGAGATCGCCGGGATGGTGAAGTCTCTCTTCGGCTGCGGAGACAACTCCTAGCCCGCCTGCACCTTCCACCCACGCGGGGTCAGGGAGTCGCGGGCTGCAACTGCTTGGGCTTGGCCTTGGGCTGTGGCTTCGGCTTGTCGTCGAGGTTTGCGGCCAACTCATCCGCCGTCAGCGTCGATGCGACGCCATCCGTGGGCACGTCGCGTCCGCTCGTCCAGACGAGCGCGTTGAGCATCATCCGGCGGAAATCTTCGTTCGCCCAGTTGTGGTGAAAGTGGGCACCGGTGCAGCCGAAGCCCCGGCCACTGTCGGGCCGCTCATAGGCCCAGGCCAGCACCTCGCGGCTTCCCCGTCCGGCACGGACGGTCGGGTTGTTGCTGTGCGGTCCATCGGGCCGCTCGCGGCTGGCGTCGGGGGGGATCGCGGTCAGGATCGGCGTCAGGCCGGTCATCGGATCGCGAAACCGCATGTGGTAGTACCACTCGTCCTGGATCTCGAACGGCCTCACGCCTCGGCTGATCGGGTGGCCGGCGGCAAGTTCGGTCTTGGCGAGCATCCAGTGGGGATTCACCGACCAGTTGGGCTCGAAGTATCCCCCAGCCAGTCGAGGAAGGCGGGGCCTCCCTTTTCCTTGGGCACTTCGACGGCGTAGTGGAGGCAGGCGATGCCCACGCCACGTTTGGCGAGCGCGTCGATCTGTCCGAGCCGGCTGCTCTGCAGGACGGGATGGCCGGCACCGCCATCGGAATAGAAGAACACCGCGTCGGCGTTGTCGAATGCGGTCGGGTCGGCCGGCCAGCCGTCGAAGTAGGATGCCGTGACGAGCCCGGTGTCGGCCGCATCGAGACATTTTTCGATCAGCATCACACCGGCACGATGCTCGTGCTCGCCGGGCGGATGGCTGGGGCGACCCGCCACGAGGACGAGCTTCTTTCGCCCATCGGCCAGTTTCAGCCGCTTGAGGCCGATCTCCTTGATCTCCACCTTCATCGGCGGCCCGGCGTGGAGCTGCAGGGCGAGAATCCCCTCGGCGGCCCGCTTGCCAGCCTGATCATCGATCAGTTCCGACATCAGCTGGCCGTTGATGAAATGGGAAAGCTTGCTGCCTCTGGCCACGACCCGGTAGTCGTTCCAGTCGCCCTGCTTGATCAGCTTCTGAAGCTCTTCGGTCGGGCCGATCGGCTCGCCGACCGTCTTCGTGCCGTCGGCCGCGATCGACACCCGTTCGCCCCGCAGGGCGAGGATGCCGCGACCCTTTTCCTCATACTGGATGCCCGAATACTTCGTTCCGCTCTCGAAGTCGGCCTGATAGCCGCTGACGACCGAATCGCCGAGGTCGCGACTGCGGTACTGAACGCCACTGTTCCCCCCCGTGAGCCGGTAGCGGAAGCGGAGTTCGAAGTCGTCGACGGTACCCTGACGCCAGATCAGAAACGTGTTCCCCTTGGTGGTTCTTTCGGCGGTCGTCTCACCGACGATGGCACCGTCGCGGACCGACCAGAATTCCGGCTTTCCCTCCCAGCCCGAAAGACTCTTGCCGTCGAACAGCTGGACGAAGCCCGCCTCATCCGCAGCGGCTGGCTCCAGAGCCGGAGAGTGCCGACCGGACGCCACGACGATCGCAAGGACCAGCGCCGCGATCCGCGGCAACGCAAAGGGAAAACGCCCGTGTGGGCGCAGGGGAAGGGCGGCCATGTTCGATTGCTCCTCGGGGGCGAAGGCAGCCCCGGAGCACCCCGCCCCGAACGCCGCGAGCTTCAGTATGCCAGACCGGCGGCACCGGCCGGAAGCGGGCCGCGCTCGCCGGGCCGGACCAGCCGGCTGGCCTCGATCGCCGACCGGTCGATCCCAAGCATGTCGAGGAAGCCGTCGATCCCAACGACCCGGATTCCGAGCCGTTTCGCCTCATCCAGCTGCTTCTTGCGCCGGGTCTCGTCGGCCGGCCGCCAGCCGGCCACCTTCTCGGCGCCGGCCACGATCTTCGGCTGCCCGGCGTCGATCAGCATGGTCGTCGACGTGGAGACGTTTTGTTCGACCCGACCACCGATCCGCTCAACGAAGGCCTGCAGCCGCTCCGGGTCGGGCTTGAGGTCGCTGTCGAGCTGCGGAAACCCGACGATCACAGCCTCGAGCGGCATCCTCGGCGACCAGAGACTCGTCGCCACCAGGTCGCCTGCAAGGATTGGATCGGCGATCGAGTCGTTGCGGATGCGTGCCCGGGCGATGGCGGCGCTCTCGACAGCGACCACCTCGACCACCGCCTTGTTTCCCGAGAACAGGGGCCGGTCGTCGCCCGGGGCGTAGACCCTGAGCACGAGTCCCGTTCGCAGACCGCCCGTCGAGCCAAAGTCGATCAGCACCGAACCGTCGGCCTCGTTCACGGTGAGTATCCGGCCGTCGAAGCCATCGATCCGATCGTCCTGCGGAGTGGCCGCAAGGACGGTGTCCTGGAGTTCCTTGTCGGCAACCCGGAGTTGCGCGAGCACGGCGTTCTGCCGTGCGATCACCCGCTCCCGCTCGCGGAGTTCCTCGAGCACGAGGCCCACCCGGGCCTCCGGTTCCTGGGTCTTGAACTTCGCCTGCCGCGTCGGGGGCAGGAGCGGCTCCGCCTTCGCCACCTCCTCGCCGAGAAGCTTCAGCCGCTCGGCCCGCTCGAGGGCGATCTTGTGCTCTTCCGACAGTTTCTTGGCGATTTCCTCGTACCGCGCCCGATCCTCGTCGAACTGCTTCTTGATGTTCGCCGCTTCATCCTCCTTGGCCTTCACCTGGGCCTCCATTTCGCTCCTGTTACGGGCGGCGTCATCCTGCGCCTGCTTCGACTCTTCGATCAGTTTCGCCTTCTCGGCGTTGAGTGCCTGGATCGTCTCGTCCTTGGCTTTCATCGAATCCAGCAGCCACTTGCTCAAGCCCGAGTAGGCCTTCTGGTCCTCCTTGAAGTCGCCGAATTTCTTCGCAAACTCCTCGTTGACCTTGGTCTCGATTTCATCGACCTTTTCGACGTCGGCGAAGCCGAGGAGTTGTTTGAGTTTTGCCTTGTCCTGCTCCGCAGCCTGCTGGGCCTGATTCGCCTCGGCCATCTTGGCCTCGGCGGCCTGGGCCGCGGTTTCGGCCTCGAGTTTGTACTTGAAGAACAGGTAGGTCATGACCGCGAGAATGAACGTCAGCATCACGAACACGATCAGCGCGATGCTCAACGACTGCACGACGGTGGCCTTGCTGGCAGCCATCTCAGCGATCCTTCTACTCGGTGACGGTACCCGTTCAAGACGACGCGGAAGCGAACCGCGCCGCTCTGGTATCAGGGAAGTATCGACCTCCCGGTCAGGCCCCGTTGACGAAATCGGGAAGTGTGTGGAATGGGTAATCCTGGCGGACAGGAGAAAGGATGCCGTCCCAACGAATCTCCCTGCCCGAGGCGGCCGCCATCCGACCGGCGATCGCGGCCAGCGTGCTCCGGCACATGAATCCGCCGTCGTCCATGGTCCGTCCCGAGACGACCGCGTCGATCAGGGCCGTCATCGTCGTCTGGTACATGCCGCCGGATCGCGGCAATCCAGTATCAGCGTCGGCGAGAGGTCGGCCAGCCGGCACGAATCGATGCCGCAGGAGGTCGCAGGCTCCTCTCGATCCGCTGACCATCTCGACCAGCCGTGAGCCGACGATGGGAACCCGGGTGCATGAGGCGTGCAGCAGGCTGCCATCGGCAAACGAATACCGCACGCCGGTGAAGGCGGCGCAGTCGCCGGGCAGCCCTGCCCGGTCGGATCGACGCATCGCCTCGAACCCCGCCGGTTCGGGAACAGCCGCCACGGGGGAGATGTCACCGAGCGCCCAGAGACCGCGGTCGATCGCATCGACATGATGCTCGACGAAATGGCCGCCGGAGAACTCGCTGAACGAGATCCAGTTTCGCTGCCGGATCTCATCCTCGCCCCGGCACGGATCGCAGGGCCGCCACCAGGGAAGTCCGATGCGGGCATGGGCCTGAAGCAGGAGCGGCTCTCTCTGGCCGCCGATCCAGCCGTCGCGGATCCGCTCGATCGTCTGCACGGTCCGTCCATCGCGTCGATGGCAGAGGCCCGATACGACCGCGAGTCCTGACCGCCGGGCCGCCTGGCAGGCTGCGATCACGGTCTGGACGCCGGTCAGGTCGACAGCGACCGGTTTTTCGCAGTAGACATGCGCGCCGGCTGCAATCGCTGCCGCCATCTGGAGCGGCCTGACGTGGGGCGGCGCCGTGAGCAGCACGACGTCGACGCCGCTGGCGAGCAGGCCGGCATGGCAGTCGGGCCCGATGAACCGCCGCTCTTCGGGACAGTCAAACCGGTGCCCCAGTCCCCGGGACAGCAGGGTTGCCGACGAGGCGATCTGGTCCGCGTAGAGATCGGCCAACGCAACAACCCGGACATCCGAAGAGGCCGCTGCGGCCTGGATCGCCGCGCCAGTGCCGCGGCCCCCGCAGCCGATCACGCCGACACGGATCGACTGAGAGACACCGCTGAAGAAACCACCGCCTCCCGACTGCCGCGGCAGGACCGTCGCCGCGGCGATGCCCGCCGAGACTCCAAGAACCCCGCGCCGCGAGACGACCTCGGGCCGTCCGACATTCGAATTTCCTGGCATCGATCGGCCTCCTGATTCTTGAACCCCCGGAACGCCTCACCGGCTGTCAGCCTCGGACAAGCGAATTCTAGCGGAGTCGGGCGATGAATTTCAGCAGCGGTTCCTCGAGTTTCCCTGGCTCGACCCCAAAGGCGTCGAGAAAATCCTGCTCGCGGGTCTGCCGATCGTCGGCGGAAAGAGCTGGTTTTGCTGCCAGGGTTTTGATGTAGTCGACGAAGGCAGCGCGGCGGGTCTGCATCAGGAACGCGGTCAGGGCCCAGCCAGTGGCATAGGCATCGACCGCCTCATCGGCCCTTCGGAACGAGTCGTCGTCGAGTACGACCGCAGCCAGCGATCCGGGTTTGTAGGCTCGCCTGAACCGCTCCAGCCGGGGGCGGTTGACGCCTCCCACGCCCCGCCAGCCGCGACTGCTGGCAAGATCGGGGGTCTCGAAGTAGGTGGCCACACCCTCGCTGACCCAGAGCGGAACAGGTGCCAGCCTTCGGTGAAGTCCGCAGTTGAACGCCATCTGGTGGGTGGCCTCGTGCACGAGCGTTGAGACCAGCCCGGCGGCCTCGGGTTCGGCGAGGATCTCGAGGCCGGCCCGTCCGGCCGATCCGGCGGGTCGCCGGGCGAGTGCGTCGCTGCCGGTGAGATCGAATGTCGTGATCCGATTTGAGAGCAGGTTGTAGTAGCCGACGACACGATCAGCCGCCGCCCCGAGATCGCCCGCGGCGTGGGCCTCATACCGCTGACGGTCGGCGAAGATCACCACGATCAACGGGCCGTCCGGTTCGATGACATCGACACCTGCCCGCTGCCAGAAGTTCACGAAGGCATCGTGAAGCCGTTCAAACAGGCTGCCACACCACTGGGCATAGGCCCGTGTGGTGTCGAAGCAGATGATGTAGTGCCTGGTCGTGATCTGGTCGAACCCCCGGGGGAGTTCCCTGAGCACCCGGGCCCCGAGTGCCCGGGGAGATTCAGGCTCGGCTGGTGCCTCGACCGTCTCGCGGGAGATGACCTCCGGGCCGTCGATCAATTCCAGTCGCTGATCGGCGGTTTCCAACAGCAGGCCACCATCAGCCGCCTCCTGCTCGATGCTCCCCTCGATCAGGCGATCGGCCGGATCGTCGCGGACCCGCAGTCTGACCCAAGGACGGGTCGCAGGCGCGGCCGGCGGAGACTCGGCGGACTCGGCGAAGATGGCTGACGCGGCAGCCATGGCGACCACGGACGCGAACGTCGCGGCGATCACCAGAGAGCGGCGACCCGGGGCACGCATGCGGAAATCTCCTCCAAACAGTCCTTGGACACCCTCATGCGACCACGTCCGGTGCGAATGGGGAAGTGCAAATCCGTCGCCGGCCGAGCGATTTCCACCGCCATCTTTGCTCTGGATTCAGCGGTTCGCCGAAAGTAGTTTCTCCGCCCGTCCCCCACACCTTCCAGCCACACGCCATGCCCGCTGCCAAGCGTCAGAGCCCGTGCTGTCCGGGAACCGATCCCCTTGGAAAGCCCATTCCGAGGCTCCATTCCCGCTGGTTGATCCTCCAGATCGCGGCCGTCATGACCGCGATTGGGCCGCTCGCAGGCTGCTCCGGCTTCGCCCCGTGGAAGAATGACGAAAAGGCGGCCCGCAACGCCGAACTCTACGGACCGACGGCAAATCAGCGAATCAAGACCCTCCGCGAACAGGCCAAGGCCGCAAAGGCGACCGGCCAGGCCGCGAGCGTCGATTTCACCCAGGAACTGATCGGGAAGTTGCTTGCCGAGCACGACGCCAGGGTGCGATGCGAACTGGTCGAATTGGCCGCGGAGTTTGAGACCGCATCGGCGACGGCGATCTGCAAGGGGGCGATGCAGGATCCCGACGAACGCGTCCGGATGAGGGCCTGCGATGTCTGGAGAAAGCGGGGCGGTTCGGAGGCCGTGGAACTGCTCGCAAACCGCTACCGGACCGATCGCGAACTCGATGTCCGCCTCAGGGCCCTGCGGATGCTCGGTGAACTGGAAAACGAGGCCGCGATCCCGGTGCTCGCCGAGGCGCTCGAGGATCCCGATCCGGCCGTGCAATACAGGGCCGTCGCCTCGCTCAAGCAGGTGAGCGGCCGGGATCTGGGCAATGACGTCAACGCCTGGCGGCAATGGGCGGCCGATCCGAACGCCAAACAGCCCTGGTCGATCGCGGAGACGTTCCGCAAGCTCTTCTAAAGCCTGCGGACAACAGCGGCCACGGCAGTCCTTCACACTGTGCCGACCTGGCGGACGGGGCGATCTGCAGGAAGCGTCCCAGGGCCGGAGTCGCGGCCGATGATCGCCGGCCCGAATCGGCCGATACCCAGAGCACTGTCGCATGTGCTCCGACCGACTGGCAACGCCGGTCGAGCGCCGGCTCCAGCGTCATCACGTCCTCGCACAAGCAAACTGGTTTCGTCCGACGCATGACGCTCCATCATCGCCCCACCAGCCCCTGCGGACGCCATCTGGGTTCGCTCGCGGCGGGCTGCATCGCCATCCTCGTCGCCGTGGCCACGAGCCCCGTTCTGAAGACGACGACCGCCGCGCCGCCCGCCTCGAAATCACCCGCCAAGCGGTTCTTCGAATCGCTGACCAAGCGGCCGGAACCGCCGAAAGCCTTCATCCCCGCCCCGACTCCGCCACCGCTCGTCGCGGACCCCGGTGAGCCGAGTCGAGAGGGCGGTTCCAAGAAGTCCAATACAGCCGCAGAAAGGCTGGCTTCGGTCCCTCCGGCCACCGTCGGCACCAGGCCAGCTCCCGGCAAGGCGGCTCCGGCCAGGGTGGCTTCAGCCAAGACATCCAGGCCACCATCCCGGCCACCGAACTGGCAGGAGATGGTCGCCTTCGCAGGATCGCTGCGGGCCGCAGCGGAGAAGGTGTCGGCGGCGGCGACCGACCCGTCCTATGCGCCCAAAATCCCCGCTCGGGCCGCAGTTCCTGCGGAAGCGGCTGCCAAATCAAAACAGTCGCCCCCTCGAGCCGCAGCCGCTCAGACCAAGGTCCATGGTAAAGCCTCCGGCCCTCAGCCTCCGCAGACCAGACGTTTCCAGCGACTGCAGGCCCTGATCGCCCAGACGCTCGACACCTACCAGCGGCGGCCGCTCAACACCGCCCACCATTCGCCCTGGGAGGTGATGCACGGCTTCATCGCCTTCGGAATACCCACCAAGATCCGGGTCGGCGGCCCGAGTGGCGATCTTGTGAATTCGATCGGCTGGATGAACATGGGCGGTCGCTGCCACGGTCAGGTGATGCTCGCAGCGGTCGACGATCGCCTCGTGGCGATGAAGGGAATCGGCGTCCAGGGGCACTCAGCCCAATACCTCGCCATCCTCGCCCAGTGCCGCGTGGCGGTGAATTCGCCGATCACGATCCAGTCGAATTCGTTCACCGTCGCCGACCTGGTCAAGGAGGAGCAACTCTCCTGCAAGTCGAACACCGAATTGACGTTCGCGCTCATCGGCCTGGCCCATTACCTGCCGAGCGACTCGACCTGGACCGCCCGCGACGGCAAGCAGTGGTCGCTCGAGAAACTGGTCGCCGAGGAACTGGAGCAGCCGATCCGCGGCGCCCCCTGCGGCGGCACCCACCGGCTGTACGGACTCTCCTACGGCTGCCAGCGTCGGCTCAAGGCCGCGGGAAGGCTCGACGGCCACTACGCCCGGGCCGACCGGTTCGTCCGCGACTACCAGCAGTTCACGCTGACAAAACTGCGAAATACGGACGGCTCGTTCAGCACCGAGTGGTTCAAGTATCCGGCCGACCGTGACGACGACATCGACCGCAAGATCCAGACGACCGGGCATATCCTCGAATGGCTCGTCGGCTCCGTCGATCAGGAACTGCTCTACGATCCTCGGATCGTGGCAGCCGCGGAATTTCTCGCCCGCTCGCTCGCCCGGGAGCCGTCCCGCGAATGGAAGATCGGCCCGATGGGCCATGCCCTGCACGCGCTGACGATCTATCAGGAACGGGCCTGGGGGGTGGTGCTGCCCGGCAGCATCGCGGCCTACCATGGCCAGATGAAGGCCGCCCCCGATACGGCACGGATCGCCGATGCTCCTGAGGCAGCGGGGACGCCGAAGTCGTCGCGGCGATAGCAGCCCCGAGGCCGGCGGACCGGATCGCAGACTCGATCACAGCCTGAGAGCGGCTGCTTTCTTGAATGGATCGAGTGCACTCCGTAGGCTTGGCTCGCGGAGCCACGGCCAGATGTCACATGAATTCCCAACCCAGTTGCAGCACCTCCTCGAGGCCGGGAGCCGGCTTTTCGAGTCGACGGAGTGCGATGCGGTTCTCTTGCTCGTGGACCAGCCTGTCGACTGGGAACGGGTTCGCTCGCTGGTCGGCGCCGCCACGGTGCTCGTCGCCGCCGACGAGGAGCCGCATCTCGCCGGCGTGACAGACCATGGTCTCAAGCCGGTGCTGCTCGACGTCGCCGGACTGCCGGTCCATGAACGGCTCACCCAGGCGCTGCTTGAATGCGTGGCGGCGGAGATCATCGCCCCGGAGGCCCAGGTGGTCGCGATCTACAGTGGCTTCGAGGCGGGCACCGTCGACTCGGTGAGTCTGCTGCGACTGGAGGAGCACCTCGGCCAGCTCACCAGCCGCGACCTCCGCAACCTGGAGACGAAGGTCCCCCTGGAAACGCTCAAGATCGTCGTCGACCTCGCCGTCGAGATCGGCCGCGAGGGCCGCGAGGGGAAGCCGGTCGGCACGCTGTTCGTCGTGGGCGACACCCGCAAGGTGATGCAGTCGAGCCACGCGACGGGCTTCGACCCGGTCCGAGGCTACAGCCGCACCGAACGAAAACTCACCGACCCGCGGGTGCGGGAGGGCATCAAGGAGATCGCCCAACTCGACGGCGCCTTCGTGGTCGGCCCCGACGGCACAGTCGAGGGGGCGGCCCGCTACATCGACGCCTCGGCGGAGAGCGTTTCGGTGGCCAAGGGACTCGGCGCCCGCCACTGGGCCGCCGCCGCGATCACCCGCCGAACCCGCAGCGTGGCCGTGGCCGTGAGCGAAACGAACGGCACTGTCCGGCTGTTCCAAAACGGCGAGGTCGTGCTGCGAATCGAGCCCTTCCGTCGCGCGATGAAATGGAAGGACTTCGAATACGAGCCGCCAAGCGCGGACTAGTTTCACGCAAACACACGGCATCCTGCCGTTGTTTGCTTGGCGACCTCCGGTCGCTGGTATTCACCCGGCCCTCCGGGCCTGGCGCGGGGTGTGGTTTTTGAAGATGACAGGCTGAAGCCTGTCCCACAACGGGCAATGACGGGCTGAGGGGTTTCACAGTTCGGACAATCAAGCCGACCCCTTCAGACAAACACGCCGCCTGCCGGTACGGGTATGCTGCCCGTCGATGAGCGATCCTGCCTCCGACCTTCCGACAGCCCCCGTCCCCGATCTCAGCGGTCGCTCGGTCTGGGTGATCGACACCTTCTCGCGGATCTACCAACTCTTCCACGCCCTGCCCGAGATGACGTCGCCGCAGGGCACGCCGGTCGCGGCCGTCTACGGCTTCACCCGCGACCTGCTCGAGATCATCGAGAAGAAAAAGCCCGACTATCTCTTTTGCGCCATCGACACGCCCGGCCCGACATTCCGCCACGAGCAGTTCGAGGCCTACAAGGCCAACAGGGCCGAGATGCCGGCCGACCTCGTGCCACAGATTCCGCTCGTGCGGCGGCTGCTCGACGTGATGGGGATTCCCTGTCTGGAGATGCCCGGCTTCGAGGCCGACGACATCCTCGCCACGCTGGCCTCGCAGGTGGCGGGGCAGGGGGGCGACTGCGTGATTGCCACGTCAGACAAGGATGCGCGACAACTGCTCTCCGAGCGGGTGCGGCTGCTCAACCTGCGAACCAACACCTTCATGGGCCCCGCCGAACTCGCGGCCGACTGGGGCATCAGACCCGATCAGGTGGTCGATTATCTGGCGCTTGTCGGCGACTCGGCCGACAACGTGCCGGGCGTGCCGCTGATCGGACCGAAGATCGCCTCGGAGCTGCTCCAGGCACACGGCACCCTCGATCACCTGCTCGCCCATCCGGAATCGGTTTCGGGGAAGAAGCGTCAGGAAAACCTCCGCACCCATGCCGAAACGGCCCGCACCGGACGCAGCCTGATCCGGCTCGAGACGGCTGTTCCGGTCGAGATCCCCTGGGATGCCGGGCGGCTGCACTCGCCGGAAGCGGACAGGCTGGGGGCGTTCCTCCAGGAACTCGGATTCCAAAGCCTCGTCAGCAAGACCCGGCAGACCCGGCAAATGGAACCTGCCGTGGCCAGACCACGGCGGGCCGAAGCCCCGGTTCGGCAGGGCCAGCGGACGATGTTCGAGGCGGAGGCGGAAGGAACCGACAGATCGCCGATGTCCCGTCCGCGGCAGTCTGTGGTTCCGATCGAGATGCCGACCAGCGATGCAGCGGTTGCAACTGCGGTCGAATCGCTCCGACAAAGCGGGCCGCTCACCATCTGCGTGGCGACGGAGGCGGCCGATGCCCTGCTCGCGCCACCTGCAGGGCTGGCTCTAGGATCAACCGCGGCCACGGTCTGGATCGACCACACGATGCTCTCCGGCACCGGCCCCGGAACCCAAGCCTTGGCCGCGTTGCTGGCCGATCCGGCCGTGCCGAAACGGGCCCACGACATCAAGCGGCAGATCGTCAAGCTGCGAACCGTTGGCCTCGGGATCGGCGGCGTCGCATTCGACACGATGCTGGCCGCCTATCTGCTCAAGGCCGGCGACCGCAGCTACGGGCTGGCCTCGGTCGGCGCCAGCTACCGGGTCGCGCAGGGGTCTGACACCGTCGCCGACGCGTCGATCGAGAGGCCGACCGAGGCTGCCCATGCCGCCGCGGCCTGTGACCTGGTGGCTGGTCTCGTTCCAGTACTCGAGGAGGCGATGCGGACGGCCGGACTGATGCGGCTGTTCGTCGAGGTTGAACTGCCGCTGGCGGCGGTGCTGGCCGAGATCGAGTTTCAGGGAATACGCATCGACTGCGGGGCACTGGCGGCGCTTTCTGCCTCCTACTCGCTCCGACTGGCGACGCTCGAGGAGGAGATTCACGGACTGGCGGGCCATCCGTTCTCGATTGCCTCGCCGCTCCAGGTTCGGGCGGTGCTGTTTGACGAACTCGGGCTCCCGGTTGTGAAGCGAACCAAGACCGGCCCCAGCACCGATGCCGAGGTGCTCGAACAACTCGCCCCACTGCACCCGCTTCCGGCCAGGCTCCTCGAGCACCGCAAGTATTCCAAGCTCAAGAGCACCTACGTCGACGCCCTTCCGCTGCTGGTGAATCCCGAGACCAGCCGAATACACGCTTCTTTCAACCAGACGGTGACCGCCACCGGCCGACTCAGCTCCAGCGAGCCAAACCTGCAGAATATCCCCGTTCGCACGGCGGAGGGACAGCAGATCCGGGCCGCCTTTCTGCCCCGCGAGGATGGCTGGCGGTTCGTCGCGGCCGACTATTCACAGATCGAACTCCGCGTGCTGGCCCATCTTTCCGGCGACATCCGCATGCGGCAGGCCTTCGCCTCGGGGGAGGACATCCACACCCAGACCGCGGCGGCAGTGTTTGGCATCCCAGCGGAGGCCGTCACGGCGGAGATGCGGCGCACCGCCAAGGCGGTGAACTTTGGCATCCTCTATGGCCAGACCGCCTTTGGACTCGCCAAGGCGCTCGCGATCCCGCAGGCTGAGGCGGCCGAGTTCATCGCCGCCTACATGCAGACCTTTGCCGGGGCCGCGACCTACATGGACGAGATCCTCGACGGCTGCCGCCGCGACGGTTTCGTGACCACAATCCTCGGCAGACGACGGCAGATTCTCGGCGTCCGGGATCGGGCGGGCCGCCGCACCGCGGCTGGACTGCTCGCCCTCTCGCTCCCCGAGCGGGAGGCGATCAATACCGTCGTCCAGGGCTCGGCGGCGGACCTGATCAAACTGGCGATGCTGCGGGTCGATGGACGGCTGAAGTCGGCCGGCATGCGTTCGTCGCTGGTGCTTCAGATTCATGATGAACTCGTGCTGGAAACGCCGGCCGAGGAGTTCGGGGCCGTCGGCGACATCGTCCGCGACGAGATGCAGGCGGCGATGCAACTGGAGGTACCGCTCGAGGTGACGGTGCGGTCGGGTGCAAACTGGGCCGAGTGCGAGAAGTAGGGCTTTCATGATCGTCATCGGATTGATCGGCAGGATCGGCGCGGGAAAGTCGACGGTGGCGGGCTGCTTTGCCGACCTCGGTGCCACGGTGATCGATGCCGACGCGATCGCCCATCTGATTCTCGACGCGCCAGATGCGAGGGCCGCGATCGTGGCCCGGTTTGGCAGCGGGGTGCTCGACTCCGACGGCCGGGTGCTGCGGCGGGCATTGGCAGAGCGGGTCTTCGGTCCTTCACCGGAACATGCCGAGTCCCTCGCGGAACTCGAGTCGATCGTGCATCCGCGGGTCCATGACGAGATCCTTCGACGGCTCGATTCGCTCCGGGCAGAGGAGGCCAGGGAAGGCCTCCGCGTGGCAGTGCTCGACGTGCCACTTCTGGTGCGGGCCGGCTGGGCCGACAGCTGCGATCTGCTGGTCGCGATCGAATGCGACGAGGAGGTGAGACGTCATCGACTGGCCGCCCGCGGCGTTTCGGCCGTCCAGCAGGCGGCTCGAGAGGCCGCCTGGCGTGGTTCCGTTGCGGCTGGCGACGGACCGTTCCCGGGGGATTTCCCGGCGAGCCGCACGGCCACCGTGGATACCTCCGGCAGCGCCGCCTATACTCTGGACCAGGTCGTGCGGATCTGGCAGACGAAGATTGCCGTTCGGTGTGGTGATGGGTCGCCCTGAAGGCCGGCCATCAGAAGCACCGGGCAGCCCTGTCGGAGCCGGTTCCGCAGGACTCCCTTCCGGGGTTCAACTTTTCCTCTCGTCCGTCACGTCCTTCCTTCGCTGCGGCACCGTGCAACGCGGATGCCTGAAGGTTTGGCCCCTTTTCCCTCCATCCGTCCGCTTCCAGACAGTCCAGCCCCAGACAGCCTGATCCGGGCCGCGGCCCGTCACGAGGTGACCCATGTCGACTTCCGACCCTGACTCGCCTGCCGACGATCTCGACGCGGAGCCGATGTCGATCGCCGAGGAGATCGCCGCGGAGGTCAAGCGGGATGGAGAGGACACGGTCGACCGCTACGAGTCGCTGAAGAAGGGCGACACCCACATCACGGCCCTCCAGAAGCTGTCGATGCCCGAACTGATCGAACTGGCCCGGCAGGAAGAGATCGGCGAGATCACCGGTGTCAAGCGGCATGACCTCGTGTTCCGGATCCTCAAGGAGAGGGTCAAGCTCAATGGGCTGATGTTCGGCGAGGGTACCCTCGAGATCCTTCCGGATGGCTTCGGCTTCCTCCGCAGCCCCGACTACCACTATCTCTCCTGCCCCGACGACATCTACGTCTCTCCGAGCCAGATTCGCAGGTTCGGCCTGCGGAACGGGATGAGCGTGGCCGGCCAGATCAGGCCGCCGAAGGAGAGCGAGCGGTACTTCGCCCTGCTGCGGGTCGAGGCGATCAACGGTGAGGATCCGGCGAAGCTCTCCTCGCGAGTGTTCTTCGACGAACTCACGCCCCTTCATCCGGACGAGCGGATCGTGATGGAGACGACACCCGAGGAGATATCCACCCGGGTCATCGACCTCGTGGTTCCGATCGGGTTCGGCCAGCGTGGGCTGATCGTCAGCCCACCACGGGCCGGCAAGACGATTCTGATGCAGAAGATGGCCCGGGCTGTGCTCGCCAACTATCCTGAGGCCTACGTCTTCATGCTGCTCATCGACGAGCGGCCCGAGGAGGTCACCGACATGGAGCGGCAGGTCAAGGGGCCGAGCTGCGAGGTGATCAGTTCGACCTTCGACGAAAACGCCAGCCGCCACATTCAGGTGGCCGAAATGGTGATCGAGAAGGCGAAGCGGCTGGTGGAGTATGGCCGCGACGTCGTCATCTTCCTCGACTCGATCACCCGGCTGGCGAGGGCCTGGAACTCCGAGGTTCCAAACTCCGGCAAGATCCTCTCCGGCGGCGTCGATTCCGGGGCCCTGCAGCGTCCCAAGCGGTTCTTCGGCAGCGCCCGCAAGGTGGAGGAGGGGGGCTCGCTGACGATCATCGCCACGGCGCTTGTCGACACCGGCAGCAAGATGGACGAGGTGATCTTCGAGGAGTTCAAGGGCACTGGAAACCTCGAGATCGTGCTCGACCGGAGGCTGGTCGACAAGCGGGTCTATCCGGCGATCGACATCAACCGCTCCGGCACCCGACGCGAGGAGATGCTGCTCGAACCGGACGAATATCGGAAGGTCTGCATGCTGCGGCGGGTGCTCGGCGAGATGAACCCGGCAGACGCGATGGAGCTTTTGATCAATCGCCTCGGCAAGACGAAGACGAATTCCGAATTTCTCATGAGCCTCAAGTCATAGCCCTTCCGCCGGACCCGAAGCCGACCATGGAGACCAGGGTGCACTGCACGACATTCGAGGGTGGAGCCGACCTGCGCGGCCTTGCCGCAGGCGGCCCGATCCGTGTTGCGATCGTGGTCTCCCGCTACAACGAGCCTGTCACCAGGCGGATGCTCGACGCCGCCGTGGCGACGTTCCTGACGGCCGGACTGCCCCAGTCTTCAATCGACATCGCCTGGGTGCCGGGAGCCTTCGAGCTGCCGCTCGCGGCCGACCGGATGGCAGCGACCCGGGGCTATGCCGCCGTGCTCTGCCTCGGGGCGATCATCCGCGGCGAGACCTCCCATGACCGTCACATTGCAACCGCCGTCGGCCAGGGCATCGAGCAGGCTGCCCGGACGCATGGCATTCCGGTGTTGTTCGGGGTTTTGACCTGCGATACGCTCGCGCAGGCGATGGCCCGCGCCGCCGGCGACGCCGCCAGCGGCTATGACGGCAACAAGGGGCGGGAGTGTGCCGCCGCCGCCGTCGAGATGATCGGTCTGTTGGCAGCGATCGAGACGAATTCCGCCCAGACGCACCCCCGGAATACGACCTCAACGTGATGCCCTCCAGTCGAAGCCGCGGTCGCGAGATCGCGATCCAGGCCCTCTACCGTCTCGATCTCAATCCCGACACGACCGCCGAGGAGATCGATCGCTTCCTGGCAGCGCGTCTGCGTGGCAACGCGACCGTCGGCTTCGCCAGGCGGCTGGTCGGCGGCGTCCGCGAGCGGCTCAAGGAACTCGACGCTGCGCTCGACTCCCGTTCGGAACGCTGGCGTGTCTCGCGGATGGCGGCCACCGATCGCGCCATTCTCCGCCTCGGGATCCACGAACTGCTTCATGGCGATGTGCCCGGCCCGGTGGCGGTCAACGAGGCGATCGAACTCGCAAAGCGATACGGCACCGAGGCATCGGCCACGTTCGTGGCGGGAATCCTCGGCCGCGTGCTGGCCGAACGGCCCGCAGCTGCAGGCGGCTGACGAGGGAACCGAAGGGAAACCGGAAACCATGGGACTCTTCGATCGGCTGCGGGCCGGCCTCTCAAAAACGGCCCAGGTTCTCAACACCGACGTCCGCGACCTGCTCAAGCGCGAGGGACGGCTCGTCGACGAGACATTCCTCGAGGAACTGCGGGCGGCGCTCGTCCGCACCGATATGGGCCCCGCCGCAGCGGAGGCGATCGTCGTCGACGTCGGCGAACGGCTCCGGGCCCGCGTGATCGAGCCAGACGTTGTCATCGACTCGATCCGCAGCGAATTGCTCCGCAGACTCCTTGAAAGGTCTGCCCCGCTCCGGATCGCGGACGACGGCCCGACGGTGATCCTCGTCACCGGGGTCAACGGCTCCGGCAAGACGACGTCGATCGCCAAGCTCGCCCATCGGTTCGTGAGCCATGGCAACCGGGTCGTGCTCGGCGCCGGCGACACGTTCCGGGCGGCTGCGGTGGAACAGCTCTCGATGTGGGCCGGCAGGATCGGCGCCGAGATCATCCGCGGCGAGCCTGGCAGCGATCCGGCGAGCGTCGCCCACCGGGCCGTCGCCCGGGCCGTCGAGGGTGGCTTCGAGATCTGCATCATCGACACCGCCGGCCGACTGCAGACGCAGGCCAACCTGATGCAGGAACTCGCCAAGATCCGCCGGGTGATCTCCAAACAGATTCCAGCCGCCCCCCACGAGACGCTGCTCGTGATCGACGCCACGGCCGGCCAAAACGCCCTCTCCCAGGCGAAGGGCTTCAAGGAGGCGGCAGGCTGCACCGGGATCGTGCTCGCCAAACTCGATGGCTCCGCTCGCGGCGGAGTGATCGTGCCGGTGACCGAACAGTTTGGGCTGCCGGTCAAGTTCGTCGGACTCGGCGAGGCGGCCGACGACCTTCAGCCCTTCATTCCCGAGCAGTTCGTGGCGGCGCTGCTCGAGGACGCATTCCCGGCCTGATCGGCAGGGTTTTCCAGGGCTCCGGTCCGATTGCGGAAGATCTGCCGGCTGGCGGCCTCCGCAGGCGGCTTCTCGCCGGTTACTGCCGAATAATGGCTTCGTTCGGGGGGAGACGTTTTCCGCGTAGGCGGCGGTGGGGCGTCATTTCACCGGATGTGGCCGGTTCACCGGAAGTGGGCCGACCACACCACACCACACCACACCACAGGGAGCTTCACCATGAAGTCCTTCAAACTGCCGCTCGTGCTGGCCGCAGGTCTGCTGACCTCGTCCGCATTCGCGTCGGATCCTTCGTCGCCGACCCAGATCGATCCCCGCCTCTACGACTCCTACGCCCAGACGGGCAGCGGGCTGCCGCCGGTTCAGGCCGCCGTGCCCCAGGAAGAGGCCTACGAACTCCGCGGCCTGCCGCCGCAGGAAGCGGCCCAGGAGGCCTCCGCCGAAGAGGGGCCGAACCGCTACCTCGAAACCGAATTCCTCACGAGCCGCGGCATCAAGACCTACGGCTGGGTCGACGCCGGCATCGGTGCCAACAACTGGGGAAGCCCGTTCAACGGCCCGATCACGTTCAACGACCGCAACTGGCAGGGCCAGATGAACCAGCTCTACCTCGTCAATGAGAAGCTGGTCGACACCGAGAACGGGCTCGACTGGGGTGGTCGCGTCGACCTCCTCTACGGTACCGATTACATCTACACGACGGCCCGCGGCTGGGACGGATTTCTCGCGAACCAGACCAACGGCGCGGGCGTGGCCGGGTCGCCTTCGTGGGCTTCGAGCAAGGACTACGGCCTTGCCATCCCGCAGATGTACGGCGAGCTTGGCTACGGTGACCACATCGTGAAGTTCGGACACTTCTACACGATCATCGGGTATGAAGTGGTGCCGGCGATCGGCAACTTTTTCTACACGCACGCCTATACGATGCAGTATGGCGAGCCGTTCACCCACACCGGCATCCTCGACACCTGGACGCCCAACGACCAGATGACGGTCTATGCCGGTATCACGAACGGCTGGGACAACTTCAGCGATCCCATCAACAGCCAGGCCTTTCTCAACCCCGGGTATATCAACGCCAACAGCAACGCGGCGTTCCTGGGCGGCGTGTCGTTCAAGAACAGCGATCAAACCCAGGCGCTGACCTCGACCGTGTCGAGCGGCAACGAGCCTGTCTTCATCGCCAACGCGGCACAGAACATCGGCAACCGGTCGATCTGGAGCAACGTCTACACGAACGAGCTCAACGACAAGTGGACCTACGTGCTGCAGAACGACAATGGCTGGCAGTTCAATGCCAACACGGGGCTCCAGACGCAGAACCAATTGGCTGGGCTCGCGCAGTGGTACGGCATCAACCAGTACCTCTTCTACAACGTGAGCGACACGGTCGTCGCCGGCATGCGGTTCGAGTGGTTCCGTGACAACAACGGGTATCGCGTGTTCGCTCCGATTCGTAACTACTGGGTCGGCGGCCCGAACCAGAGTCTGTTCCAAGGCAACTTCTTCGCGGCCACGTGGGGCCTGAACTGGAAGCCCACCAAGAACTGGATCATCCGTCCCGAGATGCGGTACGACTGGTACTCGCCCGACAACATGGCGGGCGCCCGCTCCGGCTCGGCTCCGCTGCCCTTCGGTCCGAACTTCGGCCGGCTCGCCAACGGCGGCTCCGAGTACGGCCAGCTCTACGGCGGCTGCGACGCGATCTGGCAGTTCTAATTTCACGGCTGCACGGCCATCCATGGCCCGTGCAGCCTTGGGGTGGGCGAGGGGCAAGCCAAGGTTGCCCTCGCCCACCGGCGAAGCGAAATGCGAGGCTCACCGAAAGCGGTGGGCCTCGCTGCATTTCATCCAAACCCAGGAATGCAGGGCTCAGGAGCCTTTTTTGCCATTCGGGGGGGCTGCATGGCGAGACGTAAGTGGAGCAATAGCGTCTGGTTTGGGATGTTTGGGGAAAAAGGAAAGACTGCGCAAACCTCCCAGTTTTACAGATCCTTGATCCACTGCTAGCCTGTTTGAGTGCTTTTCCCAGACAGAACTCTGGTGACGAGCATCCCTTTCTCCCGATGACAGAGAGGGCTTTGGGCACGGAGGCTGAGCACGATGCTTTTGACGCACGCGGCGGTGGTGGTAGTCGAGGTTTTTCGGGGCGATTCGCGGAATCGTTCCGGCCGGCTGGCCGCAATACTCTCCGTCGCCCTGACTTGGGCCGCCTTCTGTCAGCCAGCCCTCGCCCTGGAAAACTGGCTCACGAGCTACGACGAGGCCATGACGAAGGCCCAGCAGTCGGGCCGGCCCGTGCTGACGGTTTTCACGGGCAGCGACTGGTGCCCCCACTGCAAAACCCTTGAAAACAACGTTCTCGACACCAACCTTTTCCGGGCCTGGGCCGAACCGAACGTGGTCCTGCTGATGATCGACCTGCCCCAGGAGGGCATCTCCCAGGCCGTCCGCAGCGAACGGTCTCAGGTCTGCTTGAAATACGGGGTACGCACGTTTCCGAGCGTTCTTTTGATCGGGCCTGATGGCTCGAAAATTGCCCTCCAGGCGGGCTACACGGGGCAGTCGGCCGAGAACTGGGTGACTGGGTTCGCCCAGAAATTGCCCGCTCGACCCGCGATCGAGCAGGTGCTCGGCAAAACCTCGGAAAACGCCATGAAATCTGGCAGTCAGGCCTCGACCGGTACTCCGGGGGCCGACGTCCACGAATCGCTCGACCGGGCCGTGGAAACGGCCCGGGGCGCCAAGCGGCCGATTCTGCTGGTCGTGGCCCGGCCCGGCGACAATAAGGCCAAGTCCCACTCCGAATCGCTGATCAACGACCCTGAATTTGAGTCGTTTGCGAGGGAGAACTTCGTCGTTGCCCAGGTCGCTCCCGCCGCCGCTTCCGACACGCAGACGGGCCAGTCGATCGAAAACCTCCTCGGCGGTGCCGAACTCCCCCCGGAATCGGTCGAAATCATCGTCACTGACGACGGCCAGACCCCGCTGTTCAGCCAGTCGGGGACCCAGCCCCCGGCACGAATCGTGAGCGGCCTGCGGCGGTTCCTCGCCGCCCGGCAGTCGGCCAAATTTCGGTAGTCGCAAAAAACCCCGGCGCTCTGCCGTTGTTTGCCTGGCCGGCTGAAGCCTGACCCACTTCGGGCAGAGGCAGGAGAACTGCCTGGCGTTGGCGGCGATTGGCAAAGGTCAGGTGCGGAAGCGGGCGGCTTCGGCGTTGAGTTCGGTGATCGATCGCCGGAGTTCGTCGAGCGAGGCCGTGAACACCGCCACCGAGGCCGCGGAGTCGCCGGCACCGCTCCGCAGCGACTCCATCGCGTCACGGATCTGTCGGGCCCCCTGCGACTGGGCCTGCATCCCCTCGTGGACATGCTCCAGCGACCGGGTGACCGACTGGACGGGCTCGATGATCCGGCCGAGTTTTTCGCTTACGCCGGAGACCTCTGAAATGCGTTGGCTGACCTCGTTACGGAACCGGTCCATCTCCATCGTGCCGCTCGACACGGCCGCCTGCATGTCGCGAACCATGCGTTCGATGTCCTTGGTGGCCAGGGCGGTCTGGTCGGCGAGCCGCCTGATTTCCTGGGCCACGATCCGGAATCCCCGGCCCGATTCCCCCGCCTTCTCAGCCTCGATCGTGGCGTTCACCGAGAGCAGGTTGGTCTGGTCGGCCACCTTCGCGATCGTCGTCACGACCGACGTGATGCCGCTGGCCCGCTGGCTGATCGTCGCCAGTTTGCGGGTGAAGGCGTTCATCGCCTCGTCGAGCTGCTCCATCGACGTGGCCATGCTTTCGAGCCCGCCGCGGCCCTCGTCGGCCACCCGGGCTGCTTCGCGGGCCGCCTCGGTCACATCGCTTGTTGCTCCCAGCAGCTGTTCACTCGTCGCCGAGATCTGGGCGACTGCAGTCGAGATCTCGGTGGCCGAGCCGCTGAATCCACGGACTGCACGATCCTGCCGGACGAGGGCATCGGCCGCCTCCGACTCGACGTGCGAGAGCCGCTCACCGGCCGACTTGATCCGGCCGATGAGGCCTCCGAGCGAATGGGTCATCCGTCCGAATGCGCCCAGCATCCGTCCGACCTCGTCGCTGCCGCCGACGGGCACCGTGGATGTCAGGTCGCCCTCGGCGATCTGTTCGGCAACCTCGAGGGTCTGCTGGACGGGTGTGGCGATCGAGCGGGCGAGCCAGAGGGCCGCCACCACGCCGGGCAGTCCGACCACGAGGGCCGAAGCGGCCGCCGCGGCTGCCTGCCACCAGAGCACGTCCCGGCTCGACTGGGTTGAAATCGTGACCAGAACCGCTCCAGCCGGGCGGCCATCCGCGCGGCGAACAGGCGCCGCAGTGCGGTAGAAGTCTTCCTCGAACCGACCCTTCGGCCGCCTCTCGGCGATGCAGTCGCGGACGAGGGCGGCGTCCTTCTGGGCAAGCGGCAGATCGGCGTCGGAGGCGTTGCCGAGGCGATCGATACCACGGGTGGCGACGGCGGACAGTTGGGGGTCGAGGATTCTCACCTCGCGGACGTCCCCCGCGACCAATTCGCCGACCAGTCTTTTGAGCCCCAGATTCTGATCCAGCTGGGAGAGAAACGCCGCCTCGATGCCGACCTGAACGATCCGCTGCTTGTCGACGCCGCCGACGCCGACGTACTTGAAGATCCGGTCGTCGATCTCCCGCTTCCGGGCCTCCTGCACGACGCTGGGAACGTTCCCCTCGAGAAGCTTGTAAAACGCGTGGGCCTGGGGTTGCTTGACGGGGTCTGACAGGAAGCTGAACTGATCGGGGCCCAGGCTCGTGTTGATGTATGCAAGTCCCGTCGGGTCGGTGGCAAGCATCTCGATACCGGACAGATCCGCGACCTGTCGCAGCCTGGCGACGATCTCATCCTTTCCCTGACCGGCCTTCTCAGCGACGGCCACGAGGTGGGCGAGGAGGCGGGCCTGGGTCTCCATCTGCTGACCGATCTCCTCCTCCACCTGCCGCGGCACCTCCTCGGCAAACGCCGCCACCCGTGCCACTGCCTCGGCGATGCTGTCACCACCATCCTGGGCCTGATGGAGCACCGCCCGACGTGCGGCAAAGGTCTGCAGCAGCGTGTTGACCGCGATCGCGGCCAGCACCAGGAGGGTGGCGATCAGGGCGATTCTGGATCGCAGCGACATGCGAATGCTCCAACGGGGCCGACAGGCAGGGTCCGGGGGCTCTTCGCAAAACTAGTGCGCCAACCGCTGGCATGCCACCAGCCGCAGACGGCTCAGCGAAAAAGCCGCTGCCGGTCTGACTCGGCCGTCACGACCGCTTCCACCGGCACGACCGGCGGGCGGACAACCGCGTCGGCGACCGTGACCGGCCGGCGCAGCGAACTGGCCAGGCCGCAGCCACCGATCGGCGCGAGCATGAACAGCGGCGCCGCGAGCCACGGTATCCAGATGACGGCAGTGCCGGTCCGGGGGGCGATCGGCCGTCGGGGCGAGCCGTCGCCGGTAATCCGGGAATGACGTCGCGTGACCGGCGTGACCGACATGGCGAAAACTCCTCTGGGCTCCGCGGCACGAAGCAGCCACAGAGTTTCGGACGGATACAGGGCGGGCCAGTCCGGGGGCAATCCGGATCCCGCGGCTCAACGCCTTCAGGGAGGTCATGCGGCCCCCTCGGCGACCCATCTGCCCCATCTTTGCCCATCCTCTCCGCCCAGAGTACG
>CAMDFJ010000036.1 GCA_945897435.1 Candidatus Kuenenia stuttgartensis
CGAATCGGGCGGCAAGAACGTTGGCCGAGCCCACGAGCAGTCCGCCGAGCGACGAGAAGGCCTGCGTCCAGCCGAGAACCCGTTCCCGCTGTTCGCGATCGGGGAAAAGTTCCGCGAGCCAGGCCACCGCGGCCACGAACTCCACACAGACGCCGATGAAGACCAGACAGCGAAAGAACAGCAACTGCGGCAGCGACGTGGCAAACCCGGCGGCAAGCGCCGCGAACGCATAGAGCAGGATGCTGAAGGTCAACACCCGACGGCGACCGAGCAGGTCGGTGAGATAGCCCCCGAGCAGACCAAACACACCCCCAGCGATCGCAGGCACGAAAAACAGCGTTCGCGCCCAGCCGACATATTCGGGCGAACCCGGCACGAGCAGCGGCAGCCCCTCGGCGTTCGATCCACCGAGCGACGCCAGCGCCGGCTTGATGATCAGCGGCAGCATCAGCAGTTCGTAGATGTCGAAGGCGAACCCGATCGCGGCGATCCCGCAGACGAGCCAGCCGATCGTCGACAGCCGGCCGTCGGCCGTCAGACCGGATGCAACTCCGGAGGACTTCTGCGAACGCTCGATCTCCGATCCTGACATCGCACTTCTCCGTACGGACTCGACGCAATCCGAAAACGACGCTGCCGACAGGCAGAGAGCCTATCGGCAGCGGGTCGTTTCAGCCATCTTCCGCCCGGCCTCTCAGGGACCGACCGACGGCGGGCAGCGGGCGAGGAAGTCACGCGGACCGCGGGTTGTGTAGTAGGGGTAGGCGACGGCTCCCGAGGGCGGCCCGGCCGGGCCGGTTGCCCCGTAATCGCTCGCCCCGAGCGCTGCCTTCTCCTCCGGCGAGAGGTGGTGCTTGGCGAGGCCGCCATAGCGGCCGATATGCCGGCCCTTGCAACTGCCCGAGGCACAGTCCTGGCAGCCTGGCTGGCACCCGCCCGGGCCGCATCCGCCGGCGCCACACTGGCCACCCGGGCCGCACTGGCCGTCGGTGCAGGTGCCCTGTTCGCAGCCTCCGGCCGCGTGCCGGGCCTGATGGGCGTAGGGCCCATCGGTGTTCAAGAGGAACAGCCGGTCGATGATCGAACAGCCGCTCGAGGTTCCGAGAAGGAAGGCGAGCAGCACGAGCCCGAATGTGCGTTTCATGGCAGGTTCCTGGGTTCCGGACGCCACGGCCCTTCAAGGCACGCTCGTCCGGGAATCTCTATCGGACGCTCTGGTCGCAGCGATTGAGAAAACCCTGCGGCTGGCAATCTGGGCCGAGTTGGGCAGCCGAATTGAGCCCCGAAACCAGCCCGACTTCAGTCCTGATATCGCCCCACGATCAGGGAGATGTTCTGGCCGCCGAAGCCGAAGCTGTTCGAGAGGGCCCGGTCGCACCTTGCGGCACGGGCCTTGTTGGGCACGTAGTCGAGATCGCAGTTCGGGTCCGGGGTCTCGTAGTTGATCGTCGGCGGGAGCATCTGATCCCGGATCGCCAGCAGACAGACGATCAGTTCGGTGGCGCCCGCGGCGGCGATCAGGTGGCCCATCATGCTCTTGGTGCTCGAAATCGGGATTTTGTAGGCCCGCTCTCCGAACACGGTCTTGATGGCAAGCGTCTCCACCCGATCGTTGACGTCGGTGCTGGTGCCGTGGGCATTGATGTAGTCGATGTCACCGACACCGAGGCCGGCATCCTGGAGGGCAAGCTTGATGCACGAAGAGGCCCCGCGGCCCTCAGGATGGGTGTCGGTGATGCGATAGGCATCGGCCGTCGAGCCGTAGCCGAGCAGTTCGCCATGAATCTTCGCGCCGCGTTTCTTCGCCCGCTCGAGTTCCTCGAGCACCACCATCGCAGCCCCCTCGCCGAGCACGAATCCATCGCGGTCGTTGTCGAAGGGTCGGCTCGCCCGGGTCGGCTCGTCGTTCCGCGTCGAGAGGGCGGTCAGCAGATTGAAGCCCGTTACTCCGAAGGGATGGATCATGCTGTGCGTGCCACCCGAGAGCATCACATCGGCATCCCCTCGGCGGACCAGTTCGGCGGCCTCGCCGATCGCCTGACTGGAGGCGGCACAGGCCGTCAGGCAATTGAGGTTCGGCCCCTGGGCATCGAACATGCCCGCGATGTGGCCCGCCGGCATGTTCGGCTCCTGCTCCACCTCCGAGAGCGGGTGGAGCGTTTCGAGCCCGAGCCTGGTGAACTTCGCGACGTCGAGACTGCTCCCCTCGATCGCGGCCGTCATCATGCTCGTGAAGGCGTCGAAGTCCTGCTGCCCCTCACCGCTGCCGAGATAGACGCCAAGCCGGGTCGGATCCGAGCCGATCCCCTTCTCGAGTCCGGCATCCCGCATCGCCTGCAGGGCGGCGCCCGCCGCGAACCGGGTGTGGCGACCGCAGAACTGCCAGAGCTTGGAATCCTCCCCCTCGTCGCTGATGTCCCAGTTGCGTACCTCCGCCGAGATTCGCGTGGGAAACCGCGAGGCGTCGAAGACGGTTGTCTGGCCAACCCCGGACGCTCCGGCGAGGAGGTTGTCCCAGAGTTGTTGCACCCGCACGCCAAGCGGCGTGACAAGTCCCATGCCCGTGATCACGACCCTGCGTCTGCCGGCACCCATTCCCTCAAAGCCTCCCAGGCTGCAACTCGACGGCAACGCGGCCAGAGCCGCTGGCCGCCACCATCTTGTTCCGATCAACCGGTCACCAATCGGGCCGCACGAGCGGCTGGCCAGCCTCGTCGCGACCGATGTCGTAAATGTGCATCTGGTCGAGCCACTGAAGCAGTTCATTTGGCTCGAACAGCTTCGGAACCCCCTCGCCGGGCTCGAGGTGCGCGAAGAACAACTCGGCCTCACCCTGCACCTTGTCCTCGACCTTGCTCGTGACCCGGGTCAGCGAACCGGTCGGCTTGAGGTCGAGGATCGATGCGTGAAACCGGATCGAGTCGCCGGGCACGGCGTCGAACTGAAACTCCGCATTGGCCACCTTCGCCAGCACGACTCGGCGGTTGTAGTCGATGGCATCGGCCACGAGCAGCCCCGCCGTCTGGGCCATCCCCTCGACGATCAGCGAGTTGGGCATCAGGGCGGCGCCGGGGAAGTGATCGTGCATGTGCTCTTCTGCGAGCGACACGTTTTTGACGGCGGTGGCGTGCCTGCCCCGGACGAATTCGTCGAACCGATCAATCCAAAACCAGCGCATCGATAACCTGTCGGCGGGTGCCGTCCTTGGTGAAAATCAACGGAAATGCCGGAAGGGGCGATCTGAGAGGTGATCCGCTCAGCCGGCCAACTTGCCCTGCACGTACCGGACCATGTCCTCGACCGTCAGGGTGTTGGCGAAGTTTTGCACGCTCGGGTTGGCCTCGAACTTCGTCAGGTCTGCGAAGGGCATCCGTGATTTGAGGGCCGCGATTCCCGCCGCGTTCACCTTGCCGTTGGTGACGAATTCGGAACTGGAGAGAACGTCCTCGGGAAACAGTTCGCCCCGCGGGATTTTGATTCCGAAGGCTTTTTCGAGCCGGAACACGATATCGAGAAAGTCGATCGACTCGGCTCCGAGGTCTCCGACCATGGTTGCTGCCGGAGAAACTTCATCGTCGTCCACCCCGAGGGCATCGACGAGGGCTGTCTTGACCTTTTCGAAAATTTCATCGCGGGACGGCATCGACTTGGCACCTTGGAAAGGAGGAATGAAACGGCTTTCGGCGGGGATCGAACACCCGCTCTCTCAAGAGGTTGTAATGTCAGCCTGCCGCAATGGAAACCCGAACCTCGGCGACAGAAGGCCTCGAAATCCAAAAAATGGTCAAAATCCCTGAAAACCGTCGGCTTCCGGGGGCGTGGCTCCCGGGAACGGCCCTGCCTTCAGGATTGGCCCTGGGGGGTTACCGTACGAGCGACGGCCCGCCGGCGACCGGCATCCCGAGCCCCTGGCCGCCCTGCGTCGAGGGCTGCGATTCGGACGGCGTCTGGGCGCGATAGACGACGTGCCGGGGTGCCGACCCCTGCCGCCCGGTCGGATGGAGAATCGCCCAGAGCTTCCTCATCTCGGAACGAACCCGGGCATCGACGGCCTCGCCGTAGGGCATCCGGTCGGCGAGGTTGTAGCGGGCCAGAACGAGACGGGCCGTCAGGCTCGTCCGCTCGGCACCGCCGGCTCCGGAAACGGTGCCACTGGCCTTCACCTTGGTGGTCGTCTCATCCTGATCGAGCACCTCGGCCGTGACCGTCAGCACCCGGCCCGGCTCGACGAAATCACCATATTTCACGTTTTTTGCGGTCCGCAGCACGACGATGCTGTTGGCGAAGTCCTCCCCCAGACGAATCGTCCAGGCAGCCGCCTGTGTCATCGCCTCGAGCATCAGCACGCCCGGCATGACTGGGAAGTGCGGGAAATGGTCGGCGAGGTACTCCTCCGACAGGGAGAGCGTCTTGATGGCGGTGATGCTCTTGCCGGGCTCGATGGAAACGACCCGGTCGAGGAGGGTGAAACGCATGGCGAAGTCCGTTGCGATGGCGATCGTGCAGGCGGGTCCGCAGCAGGAATCCTGCCGCGACGACCGTCCTCGTATTCAGCGAGTCCGTGCACTTGGGTCGCAGTATAGGAATTCCAGAAGCGGTCACAACCGCCGCAAGCCCCACGCGGCGCCAGATTCCGGCTTTCGGCGGACAGGCCGCCGACACCACCGTCGCAATCCATCAGGTCAGGCCTGGCTGCCCGCAGAAGCGGTCTTCCTGCAGTTCCTGTCCGTCGCCAGGCCGCGGCTGATCGGCCCTCTCGGCCTGTCTTTCTTTCTCAGGTTGCCTTTCTTCGCTTCCGACGCGAAGGATTCGCCCAGGTTCCATGGATGGCACCGGAAAGGAGGCCGACTCCTTTCCCGCGGAGCATGCCATCTGTCGTGGCATGCCTCTGGAGCAGTCCCCTGAGCGGGATGCGAGCCGCGATTTCGAGAGTCCTATCTTGTCCCATCCGTGAAGAGGAGACCGCGCCATGAGTCTGATTCCTTTTCGCACGAAGCGTTCCAACGGCCTGGAGGCCGGAAACCTTGCGACCCTTGCCGACTTTCGCGGCGAGATGAACCGGATGTTCGAGGGGTTCTTCAACCGGGCGGCGACGTTCGGTTCGGTCTGGCCGGAGGGCATCGAACCCGGCCACTGGATGCCGATGATCGATCTCTCCGAGGGCGACAGCCAGATCCATGTTCGGGCGGAACTTCCCGGCATCGATCCCAAGGATGTCGATGTCAGCGTCTCCGGCGACCGGCTCGTGATTTCAGGTGAGAAGAAGTCGTGCTCCGAGTTCAGCGGCGAGGGCTGGACCCACTGCGAGAGCCGGTACGGTTCATTCAGCCGGGCGATCCCGCTCCCCGAAGCGGTCGATCCGGCGAAGGTCACCGCCCGTTACGACAAGGGCGTGCTGATGGTCGAGCTCACGAAGTCGCAGGCGAGCACCTCCCGCAAGGTGCCGGTCATGACCAAGTGAAGCCCTGCGGTTGCAGGTGCCGGGTATGCTGGTGTCGGCGGACGAGGACCGTCTGCCGACACCCTTTCTCCGCTCCCGGCAGCCGATGACGCTCGTGCTCGAACCGCTTCTTGCCGCAGGCTCGCCCGCGATTGAATGCGAGGGCCTCGATCCGCACCGCCTGGCACACCGGACCGCAGCCGAGGTGGCGCGGATCCGGGTCTCAGTCGACGGGAGGCCGGCCGATCTGGGCGAGGTGTTCGCCGTGCGCGGGGAGTGCGGCGACGGCCGCATCGAGTGCCATGGGGATTTTTCCCGGGTCCACGGCATTGCCGGCGGCATGCATGACGGCGAGGTGGTGGTCCGTGGACATGTTGGCCGCCGCGCCGGTCAGGGCATGACCGGCGGCAGACTCCTCGTCGAGGGGGATGCGGGCGACTGGCTGGCCGCGGGGATCCGTGGCGGCAGCGTTCGAATTCAGGGAAACGCCGGCGACAACGTCGGCGCACCAGAGCCGGGCGATGACCACGGCATGCGAGGCGGCCTGATCACGATTGACGGCAACGCCGGCTGCCTCGCCGGCAACCGGATGCGGCGCGGGATCCTCGCCATCGGCGGCGATTGCGGGCCCGGGGCAGGATTCGAGATGCGGGCGGGAACCGTGATCGTGGCCGGCGTCATCGGACCGCAGGCGGCGGTCGGGATGCGTCGCGGCTCGCTCATCGCATGCGGCCCGCCCCCTGCAGTGCCGCCGACATTCCTCCGCGGAGTCGAATGGTCGCCCCCCTTTTTCGGTCTCCTTGCAGGCCGTCTGGAGCGGGAGGGATTCCGGCCCCGCGGCGGCGGTACCCCGCTGCGGGGAGGAGTCTGGCGGCAGTGGCACGGCGACCTGCTCTCCGGAGCCCGCGGCGAAATATTTCACAGATAGCGGCATTTCGGGCCCCCGCTTTCGCCGGTGGCTTTCTTCGGCTACGCTTTGGGGCTTCCGCCACGTGGCGGAGATTCGTCCTCAGCCAGCCATCGATCCATGCCCACGATCAGCCAACTCGTCCGCAGCCGTCGCCGCCCGAAGCGGAAGTTTTCCAAGTCGCCGGTGCTCGACCGCTGCCCGCAGAAGCGGGGAGTCTGCCTGCAGGTCAGGACAATGACCCCGAAGAAGCCGAACTCGGCACTCCGGAAGATCGCCCGCGTGCGGCTCTCGAATCAGAAGGAAGTGACCGTCTACATTCCGGGTGAAGGCCACAACCTGCAGGAGCACTCGATCGTGCTCGTTCGCGGTGGCCGTGTTCGCGATCTCCCGGGCGTTCGCTACCACATCGTCCGCGGTGCCCTCGACACGCTCGGCGTGCAGGGTCGCAAGCAGTCACGCAGTCTTTACGGTGCCAAGAAGGGTTAATCTCGGGACACGCCACACGCCATGGGAAAGATCACCTCCAGCCGCGAGCAACTCATCCCCGACCCACGCTTCGGGTCGCTCCTCGCAAGCAAGTTCATCAACTGCCTGATGTACGACGGCAAGAAGAGCGTCGCTCAGAGCATCTTCTACCGGGCGATGGATGTCGTGGCCCAGAAGATCACTGACGTCGAGCCAATCGAGGTCTTCAACCGCGCCCTCGACAATTGCAAGCCCTCCGTCGAGGTCAGATCGAAGCGGGTCGGCGGTGCCGCCTATCAGGTGCCGATGCAGGTCAATCGAAACCGCCAGCAGTCGCTCGGCATCCGTTGGATGTTGCAGGCTGTCCGCGAAAAGAAGGGCCGTGCGACCCACGAAAAACTCGCCGAAGAGATCATGGCGGCCTACAAGCGGGAAGGTGCCGCCGTCACCAAGCGGGACAACGTCCACCGGATGGCCGACGCCAACAAGGCGTTCGCCCACTTCGCCTGGTAGTCGGACTGTTGTGGGACAGGCTTCAGCCTGTCGTTTCTTCGCCAGGGCCTTCGCTGCCGGGGCATCTGGGAGACGGCCATGGACGCAGAGACCTCCCGCCAACTTGGCGACCTGATTCGTGGCGGTTCCGTCGCTGCATTGGCGACGCTTCACGAGGGTCTGCCATTCGCATCGATGGTGCCCTATGCCGTCGCCTCATCCACTGACGGGAGCCTACGACTGGTCTCACATCTGAGCCGGCTTTCGGCCCACACCCGCGACATGCTCGAATCGTCGGACGTCTGCCTTCTGATCATGGGTGCCAACCCGCCCGACATCCCGCCGCAGGCATTGCCGCGGGTCTCGATTCCGGCGGTGGCGTCATTCATCGACTCGGGGCACTCCGACCACGCGGGGTTCGTCGAGGCCTACCTGGAACGGTTTCCTTTCGCCGCCGAATGGTTCGGTCTGGGTGACTTCTCGATCGTCGCCTTCGAGCCGAAAGCGTCCCGCTTCATCGCCGGCTTTGCCCGTGCGATGACCGTCTCGCCAGACGCCCTGCGGGCTGCCTGCCAGAGCCGCTGAACTTCCGAATGGGCCGCGGGTTCCTACCGCAGCCGCACCTGCGCCGGCAGCATCATCAGCGGCCGTCCGGAGGTGATCAATCGGATCGCGTTTGCATGACGGCTGAAGAGGTCGTCAACTGGGATCCCAAGGCCACGGCTGACCACTCTGGCCACGGGATCCAGAGCCGGTCCATGCAGGCCGAAGAGATCGTCAAACAGCCCCCGCGGCTCTGGCAGGAGCAGCCGCTCGACCTCCTCGCTGTCGGCAATACCAGCCAGCTTCCGGGCCTCGTCGACGGCGTCGTCGAGCGTTCCCAGCCGGTCGACGAGCCCGAGTTCCTTCGCCATCCTGCCGGTGAACACCCGCCCCTCGGCCAGTGACGCGATCCTCTCCGGATCGAGCTTTCGCCCCGCCGCGACCTTGCTGGTGAACAGCCGATAGACGTCCTTCATCGTGGCCCGAAATGCCTCCCGTTCATCGGCCGTGAACGGGGTCTGCATCGAGAGCCAGCCGGCGTTGCGTCCCTTGCTGACGACGTCGGTGTGGACGCCATACCGCTCGAGGGCCCCACCGACGGCGATCTTGCCTCCGACGACACCAATCGACCCGGTCAGCGTTCCCGGTGCCGCCACGATCCGATCGGCAGCGACGGCAACGTAGTAGCCACCGCTGGCAGCGGTGTCGGAGAGGCTCGCCACCACCGGTTTTTTGGTCCGCTCTGCCTCACGCCAGATCAGGTCGCTGGCCAGGGCTGAGCCGCCGGGGGAGTCGATCCGCAGCACGATCGCGGCCACGTCGTCATCCTTGGCGGCATCGCGGATCGCCTCGATCACGCTCTCGCTTCCGGCCGATCCGCCGGCCAGCAGATCGTCGGTCCCCTTTCCCTCCTTGATCTCGCCGCTGAGGTGGACGATGGCAATCTGCTTCTGACCGCCCGTCGCCGCCGTCCGCTTCTGCCCGGAGAGCATCTCGACCAGCTTCACAAGCCCGCCGATCCCTGAAAAGTCGTTGTCGACCTTCCGCTCCGCATAATCCCTGGCGATCTTCGGATCCTCGAGCCTGACCTTTGCCGCGAGGGCGGCGGCAGCCTCATCCTCGTAGCCGACGGTGTCGATCAATCCGGCTTCGCGGGCCGCTTCGGGCGTAAACACGCCGGTATCGATCAGTCCGCGGACCTTCTCGGCCGCGAGTTTCCGCTCGCTGGCGATCCGTTCGACGAGCTGTTCGTAGAGGTCTCCGATGAAGCTCTCGTACTGCGTCCTGAGCTGAGGGCTCATGGTCGTGCGGGTGAGCGGCTCGCCGGCCCCCTTGAACTCTCCCACCTGGAGGATCTCCGCCTCGACGCCGAGCTTGTCGAGCAAGCCCTTGAAGAAGGTCACCTCGGCACGGACGCCGGTGATCTCGAGCGTGGCCGCGGGAGGCATCGTGATCGAATCGCAGGCGAGCGCGACCATGTAGTGCACAGGTGCCGAACCGACGAGATGGGCCGCCACGGGCTTGCCGGCCTTCCGCAGCCGTGCGATCGCTGCCCTCAATTCGTCGGCCCGGGCGCGGCCCAGATCCGGAGATGCGATCGAGAGCAGGACGCCCTTCACCTTGTCGTCCTTGGCAGCCTTGTCGAGTCGCTCGACGATCCGATGCAGGTGCGGTGAGACATCTGCCAGCAGTCCTCCCTGCCCGACACCATCCGGAATCGGCCCCGACAGGCTGACATGGGCGATCATCGCCGCCGACTTTTTCTTCGGCGACTTCTTCTCGACGCCGATCTTCGTCTCGTCATTCCGCCCGGCTTCGCTCACAGCCGACGTCTCGGCCGGTTTTTCGGCGGTGGCCTGGCCATAGCCGCTGCCAGAGAGCAGGCCGGCGATCAGAAGACTGAACAGCAGCATTCTGATGCTGGATCGATGGACGCGGGTTCGGTGCAGTGGCATGGCTTGGGCTCTCCTCTGTCGACGGTTCTCGACGAATGACGACGTTTTTGCCGCCTTCGGCAGTGTAGCCGCTTGGGGCACGGCCCCGAGGCGAAATCCAGGAACAATAGATTTGAGTCTTGCCATTGAACGGCCGTATAGTAAGATACCGGCGTCCACACTCCCCCCCAACAGAGTCGCCCAGGCCATCATGAGCAAATCCATCGAACGGAAAAAGTCGGCCTCTTCCAGCATCCAAACCCGTGCCTCAGCACGATCCGCACCGCGCAAACCAAAGTCGGGCAGGCATTCGGCCGCACGGCAGAATGCCGCCTCCGGTCTGATCGAGAGCCTGCTGTCGGCCGTCGCCAGGACTGACGAGGGGGATACCAGCGAAACGCCGACGGAGCGGCAGTTGGAAATCTATGCGTTCATCCGCGACAAGATCCACTCTCGTGGCTTCGGTCCGACAGTCCGGGAAATCGGAACCGCCTTCAAGATTCGCTCACCGAATGGCGTGGTCTGCCATCTCAAGGCCCTCGAGCGAAAGGGGCTGATCACTCGTGGCAAAAACATGTCCCGGGCGATCGAACTGGTGACCGAACCGGCTCACCTGCGGGGTCTGCCGATGGCAGGGTGGGTGGCGGCCGGAACGCTGCGGGCTGCCGAGGAACAGAAGGAGCGGATCGATTTCGAGGAACTGTTCAATCGCGACAATCACTTCGTCCTCAAAGTGATGGGCGATTCGATGATCGACGCCCAGATCGCCGACGGGGATTGGGTGGTGATCCAGAAGCGACACACCGCCCACTCGGGCGACATCGTCGTCGCCCAGACCGAGGATGGCGAGGCGACGCTGAAACAGTGGTTTCCAGAACGGGACAGGATCCGCCTGCAGCCGGCGAACTCCTCCATGAAGGCGATCTATGTGAAAAACGCCCGTGTGCTCGGCGTGCTCGTCGGAGTGGTCCGCAAGACGTAGCGGTCCGCCGGTCCAAACCGGATCGCCATGGATGGCTTTTCATGGCCCTTTTCCTGCGGACCTTTTCCTGCGGACCTTTTCTCGCGGATATTTTCCCGCGGACAATTAGGTCGGCCGTTCGACCGGCCTCTCCTGCTGCCCATCCTGCAGTTGATGAAGCTTGTTGTAGAGCGTCTTGAGGCTGATCCCGAGCTCCTCGGCGGTGCGCACCTTGTTGCCCTGATTCCGAGCCAGACCCTCTCGAATCGCCTGCATTTCGAGTTCCCGCAGGCTGATGGGACGAGCCGAGGGCTGGACTGGCGACTCGCCCACCCTGAGGCTGGTCGCCTTGAGCGTGGTCGCCAGATGGGGTGCCATCAGGGCTGTCGCAGGCGGACGCGACACCATTCCGCCAAGCCTGGCCGGGAGCTGCTCGACCGTGAGCGGCAGTTCGTCGCACAGCACGAGCGCATGCTCGATCACGTTTGCCAGTTCGCGAATGTTTCCCGGCCAGCGATGGGCCGAGAGCACGGCGAGCACCTCGGAATCGACGACCGCCGCCTCCACCGGCGTCTGCGGCCGGGCCTTGCGGATGAAGTGGTTCACGAGCGACGGCAGATCGTCGAGCCGTTCGCGGAGCGGCGGGATCGCCACCTCGAACGTATTGATCCTGAACAGCAGGTCCTCCCGAAAGTCGCCGGCCGCGACCATCTCCTCGAGTGTGCGATGGGTCGCACAGACGACGCGGACGTCGACCATGATCGGATGGCTGTCACCGACCCGGCGAATCTCGCCGCTTTCGAGCACCCTGAGCAGCCGCGACTGGAGCGACTTCGGCAGTTCGCCGATCTCGTCGAGAAACAGCGTGCCTCCGTCGGCGACCTCGAACAGTCCGGCCCGGTGCTCGTCGGCGCCCGTGAACGCCCCCTTGCGGTGTCCGAAGAGTTCGCTTTCCACGAGCTGCTCGGGGAGCGCGCCGCAGTTCACCGCCACGAGCGGCCCGGACGCCCGCGGGCTGCCCTCGTGGATCGATCGGGCCACAAGTTCCTTCCCGGTTCCGGTTTCACCGCGAACCAGCACGGTCGAATCGCTGGCGGCGACTCTTGCGACCAGTCTCTTGACCCCGGCCAGTGCGGCGGATCCACCGACCAGTTGGGTCGCGCCTTCGGCGCGACGAACCCTTCCCTCGAGCGCCCGCAGTCGTGCGCTGAGTTCCCGCTTTTTCCTGACCCGTTCGAGCACCGCCTGGATGTCGGCCAGCTTGCAGGGTTTGGTGAGGTAATCGAAGACGCCCTGCCGCATCGCCGCGACGGCGCTTTCGAGCGACGACTTTCCGGTGATGATCACCGTCTCCGTGTCGGGGGCAACCTCGCGGACCCGCGAGATCACATCGAGCCCGCCCACCCCAGGCATGTCGAGGTCGACCAGCACGCAGTCGTAGGCGGTTCGATCGAGGGCGGCGATTGCCGTGCGGCCGTCCGGGCAGACGGTCGCCTCATGCCCGAGCCGCGGCAGTTCGATCCGCATCAGTTCCTGGATCGAGGTCTCGTCGTCGGCGAACAGGATCCGCATCGGCCTAGGCTGCCTGCTGGTCGTGATGGCCCACCTCCGTGTCCTGGACTGGACGGCTGACCGTGGCACCGATGGAGGCCAAGGGCAGCCTGACGCGGAAGGTCGAGCCGAGCCCGACGCCGGCGCTCGTGGCCTCGATCCGTCCGCCATGGTCGGCGACGATCCGGTGGACAATCGACAGCCCGAGTCCGGTGCCCTGCCCCTGTTTCCGCCTGGTGAAGAAGGGCTCGAAGAGGTGCTCCAGAACCTCTTCCGTCATGCCGCAGCCGTTGTCGCTGAAGGTCACGACTGCCGCATCGCCGGCCTGCCGCACCGCGATCTGGACGTGGCCTGAGGGTTCGATCGAGTCGAGGGCATTGACGAGCAGGTTGAGGACCACCTGCTTGATCTCCTGCGGGTTGACCATCACGAGGGCGTCGGGCCCCTCCTCCACCGCGATCGACTTTCCGGCGAACCGGCCGACATGCCGCAGCATGTCGACGACATCGACGATCAGCGGGACGATCGCCGTTGCCTGTCTGCGGACCTCGCCGACCCGGGAAAAGTCGAGCAGCTTCTCGGTGATCCCCTTGCAGCGGAAGGCCTCGGTCTGAATCAGTTCGAGGTAGCGGCGGACGACGGCCGCGTCATCGCCGTCGGCAGGCAGCGAATCGAGCCGGCCTTCGAGGGATTCCGCACACATCGCGATCGACGCCAGTGGATTATTGATCTCGTGGGCCACGCCCGCCGCCAGGAAGCCGACGCTCGCCAACTGTTCGCTCCGGATCACCTCGCGGGACCGCAGCTGCACCTGACGGTCGAGATCGTCCCGAATCTCCTCGAATCGCTCAGTCATGTCGTTGAGGGCGGCGCCGAGTTCGGCCATCTCGTCGCGGGAATCGAGCCGAACGCGGAAGCCGAAGTCGCCGGCGGCCACGCGGCGGGATCCGTGCCCGAGCAGTCGGAGCGGGCGAAAAACCCAGCGGTAGGTGAGCACCCCGAGCGCCGCCAGAAGCAGTGCGGCCGCCAGCGCAGATGCCCAGGTGGTGATGATCAGCGTGCGGTAGCCGGTGCGGACCTCATGGGAAAGATCGTGGAGCCGCTCCTGCAGGAAGGTCGGAAGTGCGGCGCAAAGTTCCGCGAGCCGCTGCAGCTGCGGCTCGATCTCGAGCAGCTTCCGCCTCCGGTCGGATACCGACTCGTCGGGGTCGGCGGCGATGGCGGCCTCCTGCGGGCCGGCGATCGAGGCGATCTCAGCCAGGCAGTCGGCGATCCGACGGGCGGTCTCCCGCTCCCGACTGCGATCACCGAAAGGCATGTCGTCGAGCTCCCCGTTCACGAGCTCGTCGCGATAGGCCTCGAGATACCAGGACGTCCGGGCGATCTGATCGACGAACGACGTTCCAAACGTCGGCGGCAGCGCCGCATCGTCGTCCTCCTCGGCGGAGAGCCCCTCACTCGCCAGCGGAACGGACGCCGCGGTCTTCGACGTATCGCCGTCGAACTCGGCCAGGTCGCCGCTCAGCGCCTTCGCATGGGCGACCCGCAGCCGTGCCACGCAGTCGCCAAGATCGCTGGCCAGGGGGAGCTCGGCGGCCCGGCAGCTCAGGGCCCGGACGAGCCTTCGGTAGGAATAGATGCCGAGGAAACTGCTCGCGGAGAGCGTTGCCAGCATGATGCCGACAAGGAGCCCCCCGAGCAGCAGTTTGTCGCGTATCGGTCGCCGCCTGCGCACGTCCGAACTCCCTTTCGCCAACGGTATGGGGCGGGAAAGGTAGCAAAGCGGGGCGGCCCGGGAAAGGTGAATTCTGGGCCGCGGATCAGACGAGTCCCCATCTTTTCCGCAGAAACCATTCGAGGCACAGGCAGGCGGCCATGAGCAGGAACATCGGCCAGGTGTCCCAGGGCGTGAACGACCACTGTTCCAAGGTCTCGAAGGCCGCCGGCGCGGCGCGAATCTCCTCGAACAGTTCTGTCAGCTCCTCCGGAGACCGTACGCCGCCGGGCGTCGGCTCGGCGATCTGCCGCATCAGCAGCGGATTGGCCCGGGGATTGGCGAGTTCGAGATCCTGCCGGAAGACGGTGAACCGCGCCGTCCGCTCCAAGGCAGCAGGTCCGCCGGGCGGGGTCGCCCGCACGACCAGCTTCCAATCACCCGGCTCGGCGAAGTCGGCAAGCGTACCCGCGAACGATTCGCCCTTCCTGGGCACCCTGACCGGCAGGCTCCTGCCCGACGGAGAAACAGCTGCCGCCTCGACGGTGATGTCAGCGATCGCCGTACCGTCGGACTTCGTCAGGCCAACGTCGAAGTCGAGCGGAGTGCCCGGTGAAATCCGTCGCTGGGCGAGCCGCAGCCAGAGCGAGTCCTTGTCGCGGCCATCCTGGCGGGCGAGCCAGAGCACCATCTGCCGCCAGAAGCGGCGGTGTTGTTCACCCGCCCCCTGCATCGCCCACCGCCAGGTCGAGTCGCCGGCGAAGGCGAGCACGCGGCCGGCGCCAAACTCCCGTCCCACGAGCAGTGGCCGGCCGTCCTGCGTGACCGCAAGCGGTTTGGCATCAGGCACGAGCCTGCCCAGATCATTCGCCCCCTCAAGCGGCGGCATCGCCTGCCAGGCCTGCCGCGAGTCGCGATCCCCGGGCTCGAGCCGGAGGATCGAGACGCCGCCAAACCGCGGGTCGGGCAGCATCTGGACTGGACCGGCGATGTGCAGCCCGTCGCGGATCGGCTGGTCGAAGGGCTGACGGGCGAGCCGGTCGGGCTCGAAAGGCAGCAGCGGGGCCAACGCCGAACTTCCCCAGCCGCCTGCCTCGAAGGCGTGAAATCCGCCCAACAGACCGATGCCGGCGCCGGCGTTGACCTTGCCGAGGATCAGCTGCAGGTCCTGAGGCCGCAGCGCCGAGGCATCGAGGTCACCGATCAAAAAAACGGTGGCATCGCCCTCGAGTGCCCGGGACAGGTCCACCGGCCAGCGATCGCGGTGACTCGAGTCGATCCACTCGAAATCGACCTGCATGTCGGGGCTGGCCGAGAGCACCCGCCGCAGGAACCGCTGTTCGACCCGCAGCGCACCTTCGAGATAGAGCACACGCAGCCCACCGTCGACCACATCCACGAAGGTCGAGAGCTCGTTGTTGGTCACGACCACCTCCCCCTCCTGGGGTTCGACGACGAGCGAAAGCTTGCGTTCGCCGAGCGCCTTCGGGGTCCAGGAAAGTCGCACCGGTTCCTCGATCGACTGCGGCTGACCGTGAACAGTCGTCCGGGCCACCTCCTCCATCAGACCGCCGGCATTTTCAGCCAGCAGTTTCACGGTCACATCCCGGTCGGCCAGCCCATCGAGCCGGACCCTGCCGGCGACCTCGAGCGTGTTGTCGAGATAGACGGTCTCGCCAACGGCGAGATTGGAGAGGGCCGCATCGCGGCCCTGGCCCGCGGCCCGCTGCTGACCGTAGGTGATCGTCCAGAGAGGTACTGCGGAGTCGCCAACCCTGCGGGCCACGGTCTGCGGGGGCAGATCCCGCGGGGGATAGGCATGCTGGCCACCGTCGCTGAGGAGGATGATGCCGGTGATCGTGCGGCCGGCGACCGAGCGGACACCATCATCAATGGCGGCGCCGATCGCCGTCTCCTCGACCGACGGCTGCCGCTGCCAGGGGCCGAGGGTGAGTGGTTTATCGGCCGTTGTCTCGATCCGGCGGGCCTGACGGTCGAACTGCCAGACCGCGATCTCGAAGCCTCCGTCGGCGACGAGGGCCCGCGCGGCGGGTTCCGCGGCGGCCAGACTGTCGCAGAGCTCCTGCCAGCGGGTCCGTCCATTCGGTCCGTCGGCGACCGTCATGCTCTCGGAGGCATCAGCCAGCAGGAGCAGCGTTCCCTCCTGACGAGCCTTGCGGCTCGACACGATCGTGGGCCGGAGCATGCAGAACACGAGGGCCAGAAAGGCCCCCAGCCGCAGCAGAACCAGCAGCATCCGCCGGGCCGCCGTGATTCGCGACGGATCCGGTCCGAGCAGAAAAAGCACCGCTGCCAGTCCGCAGGTGACCAGCCCGAGCAGCCACCACGAGCCGACAGGATCGGCCTGGATCGCGATATCCCTCAGCATGGTGGCCGCGATCATGCTCCGGCCTCCAGCGGCAGGTGTCCGCCGGCCGCGGGGCCGACCGCATCGTCGCGAGGTGCATAGAACCTGTTGGCAAGCACCCAATCACCCGCCATCACGACTGCGGCGAGGAGAATGATCCAGCCGAAGAGTTCGGCCCCCACCCGGTCGAGGTTCACATCCCGCACGAGGTCGGCCTCGTTGCGGGCAAGTCGATGGCCGGCGCCGAGCACGCCTTTGAGCGCCTCATCATCGAGCCTGACGATGTCGGTCGCCGCCGCATCGAGGTTCACACTGAAGCCCTTCGAGAGCCCGCCGATCTCGCCGCCGGAACGGAGCAGATAATTGCCGGGTGTCTGGGTGGCCGTCACGGAGATCGTGCCCCGCTGCTGATCGATCGCCACGGGCACGTCGTCCCCGCCCGGGGTTCGCACGAAGGCCGTCGCCGTACGGCGGTCGACATGGAGCACGGCCGGACGCCCGGCCGCGATATTCATGTCGTCGGCGGTGTCGATGACATGGAGAAGCGACTCGTTGGCAAGCATGACGAACGGCCAGGGCTCGAACCCGGTCGCCAGCGTGTTCCAGGCATCGGGATCGCTGGCGGCCTGCGAGGCGGGCGTGGTGATCGTGACCACCGTGCCGGCGCCGAGCCGGTGCTCGAGCACGGCCGGCAGCCCATTGCGATAGGGTGCGACGACCACCGCCGGGCCATCGGCCGCAGCAGCATCGGCCGCGGACGGCTGGAACTCCCAGTGTCGTTCAACGGGAAAGTCCTGCCACGGCACCGCATCGCCCACGCGGCGAAATGCGGCCAGCATTGGATGGTCGAGCTGCATCGGTGCCAGGAAGTTGCCGCCTTCGGGACTCCGCCAGACCCGCACCAATCTTCCTCCGAGCACCCGCTGCCCACTGTCGGAATTGAAACGTGCCGCTTCGACCGCCTGCGGCCCGAGCCAGACGACGAGACCGCGGCCGCCGGCGACCCACTGGCCGAGCGAATCCCAGCTGCGATCGGAGAGCGGTGGTGGATCGACGAGCACGATGGCTGCGAAGCCCTCCCAGGCGGTGGTATCGAGTCGTTCGACATCGACGAGCGTGGCGTCGAACCTCGCCTTGTTGAGCTTCCGCAGTGCCGCCGGAGCGATCGCCTGGGCGACGAAGCGGCCGTTTCTGTCTGCAGGCGCCGGGGCCGCCACCAGCACGCGGGCCGGTGCCCCCACCTCGACGGTGAAGTAGCGGACGTCGTCTGCCTCGAGGTCGTCGGCCCCGTCGATCAGAACACGTCCCTGCCGAACGCCCGGTTCGAGTCCGGCGATCTCGAATTCGACCGCGGCCTGCCTTCCCTGCTTCCAGGCGACGGGTTTGACCGCCCGTCGGGCATAGCGGCCGTCGGCACCGGCCAGCTCGACCGCGATGGCCCGGCTGAGATCTGGTCCCTCGCGGCTGGCCGAAACCTGCAGCGAGAGGGGCGTTCCCGAGGCGATCGTATCGGCAGCCAGGTCGATGCCATCGATACCACAGTTTTGCGGCGCTGCCGCCGACACATCGACGTAGAGCTCGCTCGACTCGGTGGCCGCTTCGGCCGCTGGCGCTCCCTGCCAGGCGCCGCGAGAGCAATCGGTAAACACATAGAGTTCCCGCCGAGGTAATTCCGCCGTCTCGAGCAGCCGGCGGCCCTCGGCGATCGCCGACGGCAGCGAGAGTGTCTGCGGTGCCGCGGCGAGACGGTCGATTCGAGCTGCTGCCGCCGCATTCGAAGCGGCAAACGCGGCCGTGCCTCCGGAGGTGTCGACGACTGCGACCTTGCTGTTCGGTGGCAGCTTGGCGAACAGCACCTTGGCCATTGCCGCCGCCCGCTCCAATCGGGTGCGGTTCGCCTCCCGGAGCAACATCCGCGGGGCCGTATCGAAAACGAACACCGCGGCCACGGGCCCCTCACCCTCGGCCAGCCAGCCGGCGCCACGGAGCGTGGGACGGGCCAGGGCAAATGCCAGCAGGGCGAGCGCGGCCATTCGTAGCAGCAGCAGCAGGATATGGTTGAGCCGCAGGCGACGGCGGTTGGCGATCGCCTTCTGCCGCAGGAACCGCAGCGCCGGAAACTCACGCTTCACCGGCTTCCGCCGCATGATCAGATGCAGGATCAGGGGCACGGCGACGAGCGCCGCCCCCCCCAGCAGCATCGGCGTGAGAAACGTCAGGTTCATGCCGTCAAAACCTGTTCCGGCGGCTGACGAGATACTCCATCAGTGCCCGGTCGAACTGCATGCTGGTGTCGAGTGGGGCATAGTCGATCCCGGCGTGGAAGCAGAACTTCCGATACTCTTCACGGAACGATTCGACGGCCGAGACGTACCCGCGGCGGGCGGCATCGGCGTCGATGACGAGCCGATCCTGGGCTTCGGGTTCGGTGAATTCCACGACGCCCTCGAAGGGGAATCGAACCTCGGCCTCGTCGAGCACGTGAAACAGGATCACGTCGTGGCCGCGGTGCCGAAGCCGAAGAAGCGACTCCCGGATCGGCTCCGGATCGGCAAGCAGGTCGCTGAACACCATCACCAGCGATCGATGCCTGAGCATCGCGGCGACCTGGACGAGGCTCCGGGGGATGTCGGTCTTTCCAGACGGCCTCACTTTGGCCAGCACTGAGAGCACCTGCGCGATCTGCGACCGCCGAGACCGGGCCGGCAGGCTGGCGTGGAGCCTGTCGTCGAACGTCATCAGACCGCAGGGATCCTGCTGGTGGATCATCAGCCAGCAGAGCGCCGCGGCGAGGGAGATCGAGTAGTCGAGTTTCGTCAACTGCTGGCGGTAGGTATAGGCCATCGACCCGCTCGTGTCGATCACGAGGTAGCCGGTGATATTGGTCTCGGCCTCGAATTTCTTGACGTAGTGCTTGTCGGTCTTGGCGTAGACAAGCCAGTCGATGTCCTTCGGATCATCTCCGGGGGCATACTTGCGATGCTCGCTGAACTCGACCGAAAAGCCCTGGTAGGGGCTGGCATGGAGACCCTGAAGAAACCCGCGGACGATGAACTGGGCGCGGAGATCGAGTCGGGCGATCTGCCGCACGACCTCGGGCTTCAGATATTCCTCGACTGCCCGCACCATGCGTCGCTCACTTCACGAGCTTGGGGATATCGGGCTCCGGAATCTCGCGGACCAGCCGCTCGACGATCGACTCGCTCGTGAGTCCGTCGGCCTGGGCCTGGAAATTGGTGGCGATCCGATGCCGCAGCACAGGGACGGCGATCCGGCGGATGTCGTCGATCGAAACGCTGAACCGTCCGTCCATCGCGGCCATCGCCTTGCCCCCCTGGATCAGGAACTGCCCGGCCCGCGGCCCGGCGCCCCAGTCGACGAGTTCGGCCACGTAGGATGGCGCCAGGGCATCCTTCGGCCGCGTTGCCCGCACCAGGGCAGCCACATACTTGACGATGTATTCGCTCACGGCGACGCTGCCGACGAGTTTCTGGATGTTGACGATGGCCCGGCCTGAAAGCACCTTCCGCACCTCGGGCTTCTCCGCCCTCGTCGTGGCCATGAGGATCTGTTCCTCCTCGGCCGCTGTCGGGTACCCGACCTTAATGTTGAACATGAATCGGTCGAGCTGGGCCTCGGGCAGCGGATAGGTGCCCTCCTGCTCGATCGGGTTCTGGGTCGCAATCGTGAAGAACGGGTCGGGGAGCTGGTAGGTCTCCTGCCCCACCGAGACCTCCCGTTCCTGCATCGCCTGGAGGAGCGCCGCCTGGGTCTTGGGTGGCGTGCGGTTGATCTCGTCGGCGAGGAGAATGTTGGTGAAGATCGGGCCCTCGACGAATCGGAAACTGCGGCGACCGGATTCATCCTCCTCGAGCACGTTGGTGCCGGTGATGTCGGAGGGCATCAGGTCGGGCGTGAACTGCACCCGCTTGAAGCCCACGTCGAGGATTCTGGCCAGCGTCGACACCATCAACGTCTTGGCGAGACCGGGAACGCCCTCGAGCAGGCAGTGGCCGCGGGTGAAGATCGCCGCGAACAGCTGTTCAATGACGTCGTTCTGACCGACGATCACCTTCTGCAGTTCCTCCTGCATCAGCCGGCGATGCTGGGCGAACTCGTGAAGGATGTCGTCGAGCGTCTTGGGACGCGGAGCGGTGGACAAGCGGTGTTCCTTCCGTGGGCGTGCGACCGATGTCGATCGCGAGGCAGGGTCGCGGTCGGGACCGCGATCTCGAGGCATCCTCGATCAAGTATCGGCATTCGGTTGAAAAGCGGCAAACCGTCCGCCGGCTGCGGCCGGATTCACCATCCCGATGCAGGGCCGACGGGAGCGAAACTGTAGAATCGATCCCCGTCGGGCCCCAGCGGCCGCGACACATCCGCACCCATCCGAGGTCGTCCGTGCAGGCCGTGTTCAGAGCGTCGATGTTCAGGGCGTCGATCCCGCCCCTCGTCCGGGTGCTCGTTGCCACGGCCTGTCTGCTGGCCGTGCTGCCGGCCCAGTCAGCCGCGGAGGAGCGGGTCGCGATCTCGCCGGAGCAGATCCAACGGTCGATCGAGAAGGCTCGGGACTGGCTGCTCCGCGAACAGGAGGCGGACGGAACCTGGGAATGCGCCATGCGGACCGAGGACACGCGGGTGGGCGCGACGGCGCTTGTGATGCTCGCCCTGGCGAACGCGGGCGTGGAGGCGGATCATCCCAGACTCTCGCGAAGCCTCGATTGGCTTCGCCGTCAGAAGCCCGAGGAGACCTATTCGGTCGCCTTGCAGACGATGGTGATCGCGATGCTCTCCCCAGACATCGACCGGGCGATCCTCGACCGCAACGTCGACTGGCTGGAGAAGACGCAGATTTCACAGGGGCAGACGACGGGCGCCTGGACCTACGGCAAGGGGAAGGGAACCGGCGACAACTCCAATTCACAGTTCGCCCTGCTCGGGCTCCACGAGGCGGCGAGGGTCGGGGTGAGGGTCAGGCCCGACGTCTGGAAAAAGGCGCAGCACTACTGGGTCAGCTGCGCCAACGGCGACGGCTCCTGGGGCTACACGCTGGGCAACAACGGTGGCTCCGGCAGCATGACCTGCGCCGGAATCGCCAGTGTCTGGATCACCAGCGAGCATGTCGGCCTGCCAGACGCCATCGCCAACGACGGGGCGGTTTCCTGCTGCGGTGGCGGCGCCTCCCCCAAGGCGCTGGAGCGGGGGCTCGACTGGCTGGGCAAACGATTCACCGTGCTCGAGAACCCCGGCGGCGGCCAGACCTGGCACTACTACTACCTCTACGGACTCGAGCGGGTGGGCCGGTTCACCGCCCGCAGGTTCATCGGTTCGTCCGATTGGTATCGGGAAGGGGCGCGGATGTTCGTCAGCACGCAGGACGGCTTCTCGGGCGCATTCCGCGGTGGCCGCATCGAGGATCCGGTGGTCGCCACCAGTTTCGCCCTCCTCTTTCTCGCCAAGGGCCGCCGGCCGGTGATCGTGGCCAAGAGCCGACACGACCCCGGCAACGACTGGAACCGTCACGGCCACGACATCGCCCACCTCGTCGAGCATGTCGAGGCCCGCTGGCGGAAGGACTATCCTGCCGGTCTCTCCTGGCATGTGCTCGACACGCCAACGGCCGGTATCGACGACCTCCAGCAGGCACCGGTCCTCTGGCTCTCGGGAAAGAACGGATTCGACCTCGGCCCCGAGCCCGGCCCGAGGCTGCGCCGCTACATCGACGAGGGCGGCTTCATCTTCGCCGAGGCATGCTGCCCGGAAAGCGGCGACTTCGACCGCCGGCTCCGAGATCTCGTCGGCCAGATCTTCCCGGAGCCGGAATACCAACTGCATCTTTTGCCGCCGGAGCATCCTGCCTGGCATGCGGAGGAGATCGTTCCGCCAGAATTGCAACGGCCGCTGCTCGGCGTCGACTACGGCTGCCGCACCTGTCTGATCTACGCCCCGCCGACCGACGCCCAGCCGAATGCCCGAGGAATGCCCAGCCTGTCCTGCCTCTGGGAGATCGGCGGCGTCTCACGGCGATCCATGCCCGAGGCAGTACAGCGGGAGGTGGACGCGGCGCTTGCGATCGGGGCCAACGTGCTGGCATACGCAACCAACCGGGAACTCAAAAGCAAGGACGAACTGTTCGCCATCGACCGGGGAGGCGAGGCCCCGCCGGACCGGTTCGAACGCGGCCAGATCCGGATCGCCAAACTCCGGCATGGGGGCATGTGCGATGCCGCTCCGGCGGCGCTGGCCAACATCCTCCGGGCAGCCGCCCGGGAACTCGGCATCCGGGTTGACGAAACGCCGAGCCTGATCGACCCTGCCGATCCGCAACTCTTCAACTACCACCTCGTCTTCATGCACGGCCGTCAGGGTTTCAACCTGGCAGACCCTGGCCGCCAGGGTCTGCGGCAATTCCTCGACCGCGGCGGCATGCTGCTGGCCGACAGCATCTGCGCCTCGAGCGGTTTCAGCGCCGGCTTTCGAACCGAGATGGCCGCCCTGCTCCCCGACCGCAAACTCGAGGAAATCCCGGCCGACGACCCGATCTTTTCGGCGGCTGAGTACGGCGGCTACGACATCCGCGAGGTCACGCTCCGGGAGCCGGCCGGGGGCGACGGCCCGCTCGCCTCCCGGCGGCGACGGATCCCGCCGAAGCTCGAGGGGATCCGGATCGGCGACCGCTGGGCGGTGATCTTTTCGCCCTACGATCTTTCCTGCGCCCTCGAAAAGCAGAACTCGCTCGAGTGCACGGGCTACGATCGGGAGGACGCCGAAAAGATCGCCCTCAACCTGCTGCTCTACTCGCTCAACCAGTAAGGTCGCTCAACCAGAGAGGATGTCCTCTCAGCAGAAACCTGTCATAGCCAAGCACCGCCACCCTGCGCCAGGCCCGGAGGGCCGGGTGCGAACCAGCGACCGGAGGTCGCCAAGGAAAATTCGGCAGGATGCCGAGATTTTCCGTGCACTCAGTTGTCGGAATCGCTGCTGCCACCGTTGAGAT
>CAMDFJ010000037.1 GCA_945897435.1 Candidatus Kuenenia stuttgartensis
AACAAACCTTCAGGCCCCGCTTCCGGCCGCCGCGGCCATGCCCGGCATCCCCGTGCCGACCAGCATTCCCGACAAGCCCCTCGCCATCGAGTCGCCAGCCACGAGGCCGATGCCCGTCGAGGCGACGCTCGTTTCGAACACTCGGCCAGCCGGTGACGTCCGCGAATCCCGCGAATCACTTGAAAGGCTCCCCGCCGACAACCGCGGGCCGGCGCCTTCCACGACGCCTGCCGCCGACATTCCGCCGCCGCTCTCCGCCTCCGACCGCGAGAGCCTCGAGCGGCGGCTGCTGAGCGCCACGGCAAGGCTCCGGGTCGGCGATCCGGGCGGCGCCTCATGGGGCACCGGGACGGTCGTCGACTGCCGGCAGGGGGAGGCGTTGATCCTGACATGCGGCCACATCTTCCGTGACTCCGAAGGCAAGGGCATGATCGAGGTCGACATGTTCGGGCCGAACGGTCCCCGTGGTGTCGCCGGACAACTGATCTCCTGGGACTTGAAGCGAGATCTCGCACTCGTGAGTGTCTTCACCGACGCCAGTATCGAGCCTGTTCGGGTGGGAGGACAGCAGCGGGCCACCGAGGCGGGCGAGGCCGTGGTCACCGTCGGCTGCAACGGAGGCCAGGATCCGACGATCCATCACAGCCGCGTGACGGCGGTCGACAAGTATCTCGGCCCCGCGAACGTTCAGGTGGCGGGCCAGCCCGTGCAGGGCCGCAGCGGCGGCGGACTGTTCAGCCTCGACGGCACGCTGCTCGGGGTCTGCAACGCGGCCGACCCGACCGACAACGAAGGCCTGTTTGCGGCCCTGCCGGCGATCCACGAGCAGCTCGACGAGGCAGGGCTCGCCTTCGTCTATCGCAGCGTCTATCCGAGTGGCGGCGCGGTCGACTCGACCGCATCCAACACGCCGAGCATGCCCGCCGAGATGCCCCCCGTCTCGTTCGATCGACGCGATCGGGCCGACGCCCTGCCCACCGCCTCGACCGATGCCGGCCTGGCGGCTCCCGGTTTTCCTCAGGCACCACCAGCCATGCCGACGCCCCCGGCCGGCCTGCCGCAGACGCAGCCGCTGGCGCAACAGGCCAGCTTTCCGCAGCCGGCCCGGAGCCAGTCCAGTCCTCTCTCATCGGGCGAGCAGGCACTGCTCGAGCAGGTGCGGATGCAGCAGGGCAAGGCGGAGGTGATCTGCATCATCCGGCCTCACGGCACGCCCAACGCCGCAAGCGAGGTGTTCGTGCTGCAAAACGCGAGCCGCGATTTCGTCGACCATCTCTCGCGGACCCACACTCAGGCCAGTTCCGGGCACCGCCCGGCTGCTGCTTCCCGTCCTGAAGTCGCCGCGATCCCCGGCGTCGAGCCGCCACGATAGGCACCGCGATGCGGCAGGTTCTGATTCGCCACGGCGAGAGCCTTTCAAACCTCGAAGAGCGGGTTCAGGGACAGGCCGACGTCGATCTCTCCGATCTCGGCCACAGGCAGGCCGCAGCCGTGGCTGTCTGGTGTCGAGAGAATGCCGCCGACGTCGACGAGATCTGGTCGAGCCCGCTCAGGCGTGCCCGCGACACGGCCGCCGCCATCGCCGCCGCAACGGGCCTGCCACTCCGGATCGAGGACGATCTCAGGGAACTCCACGCCGGCATTTTTCAGGGACACCTCTGGGGCGATCTGGAGGAACGGTTTCCGGAAGAGGTTGCCCGCTGGCGGAGCGGCGACATCCACTACTCGATCCCCGGCGGTGAATCGCGGTCGGAACTCTCGGCCCGCGGACGGGCGGTGCTTGAATCGCTGGCCTCGCGGCCCGTCGGCGGCATGATCGTCGTCGCCCACGGAGGTCTCCTGACCGCGGCCCTCGGCAGTCTCGTGGGCCGTGACCATCCGCTCCTGGCCTCCGCCGCCCAGCGACCGTTCACCAAACTTCCGGCGCTCGCCAACGCCTCGCTCACGCTGCTTCAGTGGCCCGGCCCGAGGCTCGTCTCGTTCAACGAAACGGCGCATCTGGAAGTCTTGGAGAGCGAAAGCCGTCGACTTCGATCGTGACAGGCTCCGCGTTGACGCTGTTGATCGCGCCGGGGCCGGTGCGGCCCGTGGCTCGGATCGTGACGCTGCCTCGGCCGAGGAGTTCGGCCGGCACCTCGATCGATGACGAGCCATTGTTCAGCCGGCCGAGCACGCGTCCCATGCCGAACACGACGACCCCGTCGAGGCCTTCTCCCGAAACGCTGACCCGCACGCTTCCCGAGGGATTGACCCGGCGCGGCTCGACTGTGAGCGTGAGCGAGCGGCCGCGATTGCCGAACGATACGGGGACGATCCAGCGGCCCTGGGATTCGATCGGCGAGGCATCGATGGCCACGACCCGCAGTTCGTGATGGCCGTCGGCCATCTGGGTGGTGTCGAGCGTGAACCGTTCCCCGAGTCCGCATTGGGATGCCCGGACGCCATCGACGAAGAGTTCGAAGCGATCGGCCTTGCCGCCCCCGGGGACGTGGGCCCGGGGCTCGATCTCCAGGGTGCCCCGCAGCAGTTCGCCGGGCCGCACCGGACGGGAGTCGGGGGCGATGACGGCCTCGACGACCGGGATCGTGGCCCACGGTTTGCAGAGCGGATCACCGACGACGATCAACTGATAGGGAGAACGGATCGACTGATAGAAGGCCTCGGCGAGGTTTGCTCCGCGGGCATAGTGCACCTGGATCGACGCGTAGGGAAACTTCGCCTGGAGCGCATAGGGCTCGATCACGGCCCCGCTGGAACCGGCGGCCCCTGCACGGAGGAACTCAGAAAGTGGCGTCTGGCCGGCGGAACGGGAAAAGATGCCCCCGTAGCTGGTCAGATTTTCGCAGATGGCGCCCGGCAGGATCGTGCTCCGGGATTTGGGCCAGTCGAAGTCGGCGGTGCCGGTCATCAGTCCGGCGACATCCCGTTTGCCGACCGGCAGCGTGCCGTCGACAACCTCGGCCTTCACCCCGAGCGATTGGATCGCCTTGACCGCCGGCTGAAACCCGCCGCTGCGGGTGGTGGAACGGACGTCGGAGTTGTTGACGAAATAGATGGTGCCGGCTGGCCGGGTGCCGTCGGCGGTCGCGGCGGTCGCGAGGTAGCGGACGATCTCCGGCACGGAATTGCCGCGGCCGGCCGTGACGCCGAGCATTGCCGAGAGCAGATAGCGGCTGCCGCCCGCCTCCATCAATTCCCCGGTTGGCCCCCAGCCATACCAGCTGCGAAAGCCGCGGGTCGTCTGCGGGATGCCCTCGGCCCCGAGCGGCCGCCAGTAGCGGTTGCTCGTCGGGTCGAGATAGCCCGGCCCTCCCTGCTGCACGCTGGCAAACAGGGTGGTCATGCCGGTGAGCGATCCGGAGGGAAACTTCTCCCGGCCGGCGAGTTCCCGGGGAAGTTCCTCGGCGAAGTCGATCCGCCAGGGAAAATCGGCGGAGTAGACGATGTAGTCGATCTGCGGGGCGAGTTTGCGGGCATCGATCGCCTGCAGGATCGGCTGCAGGATCTCGTTGCGGAACCTGCCGATGGTCAGGCCCTCATCGCTGCCCTGCCAGGGCAGCATCAGCACGTTGATCGGCGGCACGCCCCGCAGCGCCGCATAGGCGTTGGCGACGGCCAGGCTGTCGGCGCTCGATGAGTTGACCACCAGAAACAGGTTCTCAGGTCCGCCGCCCGCCCGCAGATCGGAGGCGATGGCGGCAGCGCCGATCCAGAGGGTGAACCCCAGCAGGATCCGCCGCCAGAATCGGCGAGTGGCGTATCGGAATGGCTTTCCTGCCATGGCTGCGATGATCCGGGGAATGTTCACCCTGCTGCGGCTGACTGCCTCGTTTTACCACGAAGCCGGTAGACTGCAGGCATGGCATGGAGATTCATCACGCCGCGGCGGTTGCGACTCGACACCGCCGGCTTCGGAGCGGCCGTCAGCCTGATGCTGCTCCTCGGCGTCGCCTTGGCGGAAGAGCCGGCCGGCTTTTCAGGGGAGGCGGCCATGACACACCTCGAGGCGGTCGCCGCCCTCGGACCGCGGCCGAGCGGTTCCGATGGCATGACCCGGCAGCGGGAGATGCTGGTGCGGCATTTTCAGGCCGCCGGGGGCACGGTTCGGAGGCAGCCCTTTCAGATCCGGGATCGCCGCTCCGGCCGCGTCGTCCCGATGGAAAACATCGTCGTCGAATGGCATCCCGAGCGGATGGAACGAGTCCTGCTCGCGGCCCACTACGACACCCGTCCCTTTCCCGATCGCGATCCGGTCGAGCCACAGGGAACGTTTGTCGGGGCCAACGACGGGGCCAGTGGGGTTGCCCTGCTGATGGAACTCGCCCGTTCGATGGGATCGATCGACGGGCCCGTCGGCGTCGACTTCGTGCTCTTCGACGCCGAGGAGTATGTCGTCGCACCGCGGGATCCCTACTGCCTCGGCTCGACCTTCTTCGCCCGCGAGTATGCGGCCGGCCGGATTCCCGGTGGTGGCAGGCATCGCTATCGCTGCGGGGTGGTCCTCGACATGGTGGCCGATCGCGACCTCGAGATCTGGCAGGAGGGGCACAGCGCCTCCTGGCCCGACACGCGGCCGATCGTCGACTCGATCTGGGGCGTGGCGGCCAGGCGCGGCGCCCGGGAGTTTGTGCCCCGGCCCAGGCACACGGTCGAGGACGACCACGTACCGCTGCGGATGATCGGCCGGATTCCGACCTGCGACATCATCGATTTTGACTACCCACAGTGGCACACCACCGAAGACACGGCCCGGAATTGTTCCGCCGAGTCGTTGGCCGTCGTCGGCGGCGTGATCCTGCAGTGGCTGCAGGAGCTCCGCTGATCGGCCCTGCCGACATGGATGGGCCGTGATGGATCCCGCCCGAACCGAATCGCAGCCGACGGCGATCCGCCAACTGGTCGTGCCCGATCTCGGGATCGTCGGCCTGCCGCTGACCATTTCGCTCTGGCTGGTTCCGGCCGGCAGTTCGGTGCAGGAGGGGGATCGGGTGGTTGAACTGAGCGTCGGCGGGGCGACCTGCGACCTCGAATCGCCGGTCAGCGGCCGACTGCTGCGGCAGCTCGTCGACGAGGACGACGTCGTTACTCCGGGAACGGTGATCGCCGAGTTCGGGACCACGGAAGTCGCATGAGCATCATCTCAGACGAACACGACCCGCTCTGCGGCGCAGGCTCTGCGGCCAGGCAGGTCGACCCGACCGCCGTCCGGCAGGAGTGGCTGCTGGCACTCGCCGGTGCGATCTCGATGTTTCTCGTCCAGCCGCCCGCCGATCTCTGGATGCTGGCGTGGTTCGCACCGCTGCCTTGGCTGCGGCTTGTCATGCTGCCGCGATTCGCCACGCCTCATCCCTGGCGGATGCTCTGGGTCTGCGGATTCGTCCACTGGCTGCTCGCGATTCACTGGCTCAGGCTTCCCCATCCGGCCACCTCGATCGGCTGGCTGGCCCTCTCCGCCTATCTGGCCATCTATCTGCCGCTCTTCATCTGGACGGCCCGCCGGCTCCATCACCGCTGGCGTTGGCCGCTCGTATTCTCGGCGGCGGTCGCCTGGATGGGCTGCGAGCAGGCCCGCGGCTGGATTCTCGGCGGCTTCACCTTTGCCGGCCTCGGCCACACCCAATGGCGTTGGACGACGCTGATCCAGATTGCCGACGCCTTCGGCGCTGTCGGCGTGGCGGGAGTCGTGATGGCGGTGGCGGCCGCGATCGCCACGCTCGCCATCAGGGTCCGCACTGACGGCATCGCCGGCTGCATGCAAGGCAGGCTTCCCGGCCTGCGGCTCGCGGCAGCCGTTGCCATCGGCCTGCCTGCGGCCACGCTCGCCTACGGCTCCTGGCGGCTCGCCGGCGAACCGAGGCCGCAGCGGCGGCCGCTCGACGTGCTGCTCGTGCAGGGATCGATCGACACGGAACTCAAGCACGATCCGAATGCGGCCGGTGACGTGGCCCGCCACTACGACGAATTGACGGTCGAGGGGCTCGCCTCCGAGGCACGACGCCCCGATCTCATCATCTGGCCGGAGACGATGTGGCGCTGGGGGCTCGTCGAGATCGATCCCGAAGAGCAGTTGCCGGAGGCTGTGGTCGAACAGATGCTCGGTCCCGGTTCGACCAGAGCCAGCGCCGGCGAAGGGTCGCAGGAGGCCGCCGAGCGACAGGCTCGTTGCCGGGCCGAACTCGCAGAGGAGCGCCTTGATGCCGTTGCCGCCTTCGCTCGACGCTACGGCAGCTGCTGGCTCGTCGGCCTCGATCGCCAGGTGATCAGCCAGCGATTTCCGTCGGGCGCCCGGCACTTCAATTCCGCCCTTTTTCTCCAGGGCGACGGCCGGCCGCTCGGTCGCTACGACAAGATGTACCCGGTGATGTTCGGTGAATACATCCCTTTGGCCGACCGGTTTCCGTGGCTCTACAACCTGACTCCACTGCCGGCCGGCCTGACGGCGGGCGACGCTCCGCTGGCGGTGCCGATCGCTGAAACCAGGGTGGCGGCGACGATCTGCTATGAAACCGCCCTGCCCGAGGCGATTCGCTCGATGGTGCTCGAACTGGAGCGGGCGGGCGGCCGGCCAGACCTGCTCGCCAATCTCACAAACGACGGCTGGTTCTGGGGATCGAGCGAACTCGACATGCATCTGTCGGCCGGTATCTTCCGGGCCATCGAGGTTCGCACGCCGCTGGTGATCGCCGCCAACACGGGGTTTTCCGCCTGGATCGACGGCTCGGGCAGGCTTTTGGCCCGCGGGCCGCGTCGGCAGACGGCCACCCTGCGGGCCGCGGTCGAGCCCGACGGGCGACGCAGTCCGTGGCTCGTCTGGGGATCTGTGCCGACGGGGGGCTGTGTGGCGGTCATGCTGCTGGCCGCGCTTGAAGCGGCGTTGGCCGGGAGGGCGGAGCGTCGCCGCCTGCAGATGCGTTGACCGGCCTGCCGATGCAGGATTAGGCTGCAGGGAGGTGGAGACGGCATGAACATCATCGGCAAGATTTTCGTGTTTGCGGTGTTCGTCATGAGCCTCGTGTTCATGAGTTTCGCCGTTGCCCTCTATTCGACCCACACCAATTGGCGTGACGAGATCACCCGCACGGCCGACCAGGTGCAGGCCAACAAGCCGCTGGGATACAAGGCCCAGCTCGAGCAGGCGAAGAAGGAGCGGGAGGCGCTCACCCAGCAGATCGACCTGCTGACCCGACAGGTCGCCGAGTCGGAGGCGGAGCGGGATCAGGTCGTCGCCAAGATCCAGACCGCCCTCGAGCAGAAGGACAAGGAGCTTCAGGATCTTCGCAAGTCGAAGGATGTTCGCGAGGATGAGCGGCACAAGGCGCAGGCAGAACTGGTCACCGCCCGGGCCGAACTCGACAAGGCCGCCAAGGCCGTCGACGATCTCCGGGCCGAGGTCCGCGAGATGCATGCCAAGGTCGACGGGCAGGTCGATCGGGCAACGAAACTGGCCTCCGAGCTTCACGAGAAGGAGTCGTTCCTCGAGATCGCCAATGAGCGCAAGGCCCAACTCGAGAAGCAGGTGGCGAATGCGCGGCTGCTGCTCAAACAATACGGTCTGGCGATCGAGAGCCTGCCCCGGGATCACGTCCCCTCGATCGACGGCGTCGTCTCGGCGGTGGCCGACGACTCGGTCGAGGTCACGCTCGGCGGCGACGACGGCGTGCAGATGGGGCACTTTCTCGAGGTCTGGCGGGACGACCAGTATCTCGGCCGAGTCGTCGTGATCAGCGTCAAGTCCGACAGGGCCGTCGGCCGGATCGTCCCAGAGTTTCGCCGGGGCGTCATCCAGCCGGGCGACCGGGTGGCCACCCGGCTGAAGGCCTGATCGCTTCCGGAGATCCTCCATGGCCGACGACTCGTTGCCAGCCCCGCGTCCGCCGGTGAACGTCTACACGGCGATGATCGTGCTCTCGTTCGTGGCGATCGCCATCGGATGCATCGTGCTGGCGCTCGACCTCGCCCGCTACGACTTTCAGATCGTTCCGCCTTCCGACATGCGTCCCTGATCACGAGCCACCGCGAAGCCGGATTGCGAGGTCGCATGTTCGGCTGGCTGCGGGAGCGACGGCGGCGGGAGATCAGGAACCGCACGTTTCCGTCCGCCTGGACCGAGATTCTGTTGCGGAATGTCAGGCAGGTCGCCTGGCTCGACGACCGGGAGCGGGACCAGCTCAAGGGATGGGTCGCCGTCTTCATCGATGAGAAGCGGTTCGAGGGCTGCGGTGGCATGGAGATCAGCGATGAGGTGCGGGTCTCGATCGCAGGTCAGGCCGGTCTCGTGGTGCTCGGTATGCCCGACGAACATTACTCGCGGCTCAAGTCGGTGCTCGTCTATTCCGGCGACTATCTGGCACGAAAGTCGGCCCCGCTCGAGGGCGGTGGCGAACTCGAATGGCAGGAGTCGCGGCTGGGGGAAACCTGGTCGGGCGGCAGCATGGTGCTCTCCTGGCCCAGGGTGAAGGAGGGCGGTAGGCTGCGGGATGGTCCACGGTCGGTCGTGATCCACGAGTGTGCCCATGCCATCGACATGCTCGATGGCGAGGTCGACGGCATTCCCCCGCTCGAGACTCCCCGGTTGCGGGCTGAATGGTCGCGCACGATCGAGGAGTGTCGGATCAGATTCGAGGAGGCGCTCGACGAGGGGCGGAGCGTGCCCTTTGACGATTACGCCAGCGAGAGCGACGGGGAGTTCTTCGCCGTGGCAAGCGAGTGCTTCTTTCAGGATCCGCACCGGCTCGCCCGCTTCGATCGAACGCTCTACGGCCTGCTCGCCCTCGCCTGGCGGCAGGATCCGAAGTCACGGGTTCCCGCGCACCGCGGCTGAGACGGGCTTGAGCGAGGCGATCGCTCCGCCGGGCGTGGCCAGGATCAGCCGATCATTCGCCTGGTTGACGACCGGGAATGTGAATCCGCCGAGGCAGAATTGGGCGAGGCACTCGCCGGTTGCCGCATCGAGGCTCGAAAGCTTTCCGACGCGGTCGAAGAGCCAGACCCGGCCGCCGCTGACGGCCACGATCCGGCCCCGGAGTGGGCTTCGCCAGAGTTCGCTGCCGCTTTCGGTCGATCTGGCCTCGATTCCCAGCTCACCGAGCGAGACAAACAGCTTGTCTCCCGAGATGAAGAGCTCGCCGTCCGGTTCGGTCTCGAGGAGCACCTGCCAGCCGACCTGCAGTCCGCCCCCCTGCGTGTCGAGCGATTCGATCCGGGCCAGATCTCCCTCGACGGTGGCCACATAGATCGCCCCATCGTGCACGAGCGGCCGGCCGGCCGCCGCCATGCCGAGCTCAAACTCGTTGCGATGCCAGCCGTCGTTGCTCGGCTCGAGGGCCACGAGTTTGCCCTCCTCGGTGCACCAGAGGAGTCCGTTGTTGAAGGCCTCCGGCTGCTGGCAGAGTCTGCCGCCGGTGGCGATCGAGACGGGATCGAGGCTCTCGACGGGCCGGCGGACATCCTTTGAATTTTTCTTCTTTTTGCTCGCCGCGGTCTGCTTCGTGGGTCGAGGGGGAGTGGGCGTGAAGCGATGGGGATTGGCCGGCAATCGAAGGATTCGGCTCGTGCCGCGGGGGATGTAGACCCAGCCGCCCGCGGCAACCGGGCCGGCATCGCTGAGGCCACCGATGTGTTGCTGCCAGCGCACCGAACCCGTTGCCCGTTCGAAGGCCGCGACGACGTTGTCGCGTGCCACGAGGACGAGGTCGGGGCCGACGCTCGCCGGCACGATCGGTCCGCTGCCGCCGAGACCCTGGCACCAGAGCACGGTGCCTGGAAGTGGCATCCCCGGCGCGGCGGCAGCCGTGGAGACGGCGACAACACCCCCATCGCCGGACTGCCCGATCAGCAGGCCGTCGGCGATCGTGATCTTTTCGAGTTGAGTTCGTTCCGTGTCGAACGGCGCCTGCACGAGCCACTCCCGCTCAAAGCCGGCCTGTTCGGCCAGGAAGGCGTCGGCGAGCGTCCCCTGCAGGCACTCTCCGGCCAGGCTGGAGCCGGCCGGCCAACCGATGGAGGCGATGCCGACGGCGACCAGGGCGACAAATCTGACGACGGGTGGTGTCATGGCAGCAATGCTCCGGGGACTTGGAAACCCGAGGTTTCCGGCCATCGAGCAACCATAGGTCAGAAAAATCGGGGCCGCAAAAATGGTAGGATTCGACGGTTGAAGCGGATTTCCCGTTGATTCATGGCCCGTGAGGGCGGATTGTTCCGCCGCCGCCGGTCGTTCACAGCCTGCTGGGCCGGAGGGCCCCCTTCGGCCTTTATGCAGCAGCAACCACAGTCGCCACGGCCGGCGGAGTCAGCCGCGCTCGTCCTCGGCTATCTGAATTTTTCCTCCGGGGCGTTCGATCCGGTCGCCTGGCGGGCGATGAACGATCTCTATGCGGCGATCGAGCCGGCCGGGCCGGAGGGAATTCAGGAACGGCCCGATGCCGCCATCGCCGTCGCCGAATCGCTCCGCTCGCGGCTGGCGACGCTGGCAGCGGATCAGCCGGCGTTTCGCGATTCGCGGCAGGCGACCGCCGTCCTCGGCGTTGTCTTCGACAGGCTCCTGCCGGCCTACAGAGTCTTTCATGCAGACCTTCTCGAACATCAGCCACCCGGCGGCATCGAGCGGCCCTTTTTCCTGATGGCCGCCATGCAGGCCGTGCTGGCCGGCGGCGGACCCTGGGACGAGTCCGATGGAGCGGCGATCGATGCCACGGTTCGGCAGGCGATCGCCCAGCTCAACGACTATGTTGGCTGGCGGCCTGTCGCAGTGCTCGAGAATGGCCGGCTTTCAGAGCCCTATCCCCACGAGAAGGTTCGACCGATCCCGCTGTTCGTCGCCGGCGCCGGGGCTGCCCATGGCCGCTATCGGGATCTCGTTGCGGGCGCCGTTGAGATCCTCTCGGCGGCGCCCGCCAGCGTCCTCCAGCAGGCCGACTTCGATCTCGAGATGTTCGAGGAACTGGCGATCGATCCGCGGGCCTTTGATTTCCTCCATCCGGCCGCCAGTCGGCCCAACTATCTTTTCGGTCTCTGGGATCCGTCCCGGATCGACGAGCGTGGCTCCTACCGGCGGATGGTCGTTCAGCAGGCGACGCTCGACGGTATTCTCTCCTGGCCCAAGGCCGCCTCGACATCCCCGCTCGATCAGGATGAGGGCCGACAGCGGCAGTTTTTTCTGGAGTCTTCGGCAGTGCTCGCCGGCGTGATGCTGATGGCGTCGGGCCTGTCGGGGCACGGCCCCGGCTCCCATCAGGCCTCGATGCCACTGGCGGAACTGCTGCCGAGAATCGCGGGCTATCGCGACGAGTTCTACCGCTGGCTCCTGGGACGGCTGCCGGACGATCATCGGCAGCGGCTGGAAAACGAGATGCAGCGGCTCCGGCAGCCCTTCGGTGGCGTGCGTCGGCACATCAACTCGCTGCTGGCGGCCCGGCGGGCCCGGCAGGTGGAGAGCGTGGCACTGGCGGCAGTGCTGGCACGCCTCGGTCGAGCCGAGGCGGCCGAGCGGCTCGCCGGCATGGTGCCGGCCGCATCGGCCCGGATGTTCGCCCGGATCACCGGCCGGGTGGTGGCAGCCCAGCAGATGATCAGGCTCGGACATGACGCCGATCTGGCCGACCGCGCCCTCGATCAGCTCGACGACGCAACCGACATCCTCTTCCGAGCCGTCGGCTGCGGGGCGGCGGTCGACCCCTGGAACATCCTCGGGCTCGGGGGACAGTTTCCGCTCCACGAACCTGGCGGCGAGAGTCTCAGTGATCCGCGGGTCGACGATCTGATCTCGGTGACGGAGTCGATCCTGTCGGGCTATGCCTCGGTCTGGCGGGCGGCCAGCCTCGACGGGTCGACGGCCTCCTCAGCCCGGGCGGCCGCGGCGCTCGAGCGGCTGGCGGTCTGGTGGGATCGGCATGCGACGACGACCGTCTCGGGTGTGACGCACCTCTCCGGCCGCGAGCTCCTCGACTCGGCGCGGGACGTGATCGGTGCCCTGACGCGGCGGCGGGAGATCGTGGCAACCACACCGTCGCCGGCATTCTGGCGCCGCGAGGTGGCGACCTTCACCTCGCCCGAGAGTCATGCACAGGCCGCCGACGCCCTGCTGGGCGAAGGCGATCTCGACGGCGCCATGGGCCTGCTCGTGCACTGGGCGTCGCTCCTCGAGGGCGTTGCAATCGAGCGCTCGGGGCCCGAATGGCTTGCGGCGGCCGCCCGCTGGACCGCCCGGGCCGTGGCGGAGACGGCCCCCGAATCGCGAAACCGGGTGCGGCGATTCCTCGAACTCGTCGATGCCAACACGACCGCAGTCGCCGACGTGATCGAGCGGGTCGCCGTGCAGGCCGATGCGGGCCCGGGGCGGCGGCGAGGTGGACGGGCAGCAGAGGGATCGGGCGGCGAACAAGCGGATGAGGAACAACCGGACGCCGAGGAGCGGGTGGCCGCAGCCTATGAGTCGATGGTCTGGCGGGACTCGGCCGATGACGGCAACGATGGCGGAATGCTCGATGTCGACATGCCGGGGGCCGCTCAGGGGGGCGGCATCGGCGAGGTGGAGCGGGCTGCGGAGTTCGTCGCCGGGGTCTGCCGGCTGCTGCGGCACTCCGTGACGGCGCTCTGTGCCACCGACGTGCGGCAGCAGACGCCACCCCCCCGGGCCGAGATCGATTCGGTCATCGGCTGGAGGCACACGCTGCGGCGACTGCGGAGATCGATGATCCGCGCGGCGGACGTGATCGCGAGGGCCGACGCCCTGCCCCCTCCCGGCATGCCGCCGGCCGAATTCGACAGGCTGCGTTGGCAGCGGGATGCGGCCGCCGAGCGGCTCATCGATGCCGCCGTCCAGGCGACCGAAACGCTCTGGATTCTGTCGGCGCGACTGCACGTTGGCGGGACGACGGCTGCGGGCAGACGGCCGGTTTCGGGGAGCGTCGGCCGGCTGTTCGCGGCCTTCATGGAAGGGGATCGTGAGGCGGCCCAAACTGCGCTGGAAGCGGTCCGCAGCCGGCTCGTGGGCAAGGCGGTGCTCTATGTTCCGCTGTCGCGCGGCGGAAAGCCGCTGCGAATCGTGCGGGCCCGGAGCCGCGAGCGGCTGCTCGAGCGGCTGGCCGCCTGCCTGCCGCGGCTCGGGCTCGTGACCGAGACCTCGGCGGTCGTCCAGCTGGCGAAGGCCCTCGAGAGCCGGCGTCCGCCGGGAGCCGCCAGCGTCAGTGAATTCGACCGCATCTTCGAGGCGGCCGCGACGTCGCTCGTGGAGCGGATCGTGGAGAGTTGCTCGGCCACGGAGGAGGGCGTCGCCGCCGACCCCGAGCTGGTCAGCGAACGGATTCTCGAGGGGCTGTCGCTGCTGGTCCCGAAGCTGCTCGATACCTGGATGACCCACGCCCGGCAGCTCCGGCTTTCGGTGCTCGAACGGGTGCGGGAGGCGAAGGCCTTCGCGGCCGTCCGCGAGTTTATCGAGACCTACGGAGGCGGCCTCTTCACCCAGCACCTGCTCGCGCCCCCTTCGCTGCGAGGGATTCTCCGGGGGGGCGTGCGGCAGTTTCTCGAGCAGCTGGCCGATCGCCATCCGGGCGAGATGGACTCAGGTCCTTCGGAGGTCGCGCCGCGGCGGCCAACCCGGCTGATCGAGGATCTCGCACGTGGCAGCCTGCCGCTGCGGGCGGCCGCCAGCCGACTCCGGTTTGTGCTCGAGTGCATCGCGGAGAATCACGCCGAGTACCGCGACTGGAACTCGACGACCACCCAGTCGGACCGCGGCGAGCATCTCCACATTCTGCTCGACTTTCTCAGGCTCAAGGCGGAGCACGATCGGATCGCCTGGACGCTGCGGCCGGTCGGCATGGCCCATCGTGTCCTCGCCCGCCGCGGTGCCCATGCGGCCGCGGAGGCATGGCGGGGCCGGATGCGTGACGAGACGCGGGACACGGTTGGCGATCTCGCCGAAAGGCTCGCGAAGCTGGAGGCCTTCTGGGGCGTCCGGCTGGCGAGCGTCGCAGACCGTGTCGCCCGGCCATTCACCGAGGCCCTCGAGCAGGACGAACTGGAGGCATTGATCGAACCGGCGGTGACCGAACTCGTCACTGGCACGGGGGTGGACGCCGGTTCCCGCCTCGAGGAGCGTGCCGAAAGCTGCCTCGGTCTTTCCGGTGGATCGGGTGTCGAGATACCAGACTGGCTCGAACGCTTTGGTCAGGCTGTGGACCGGGCCTTGGAACGGGCCGATGCCGGTCCGCCTCAGCGGCAACGAACTGGTGTCCTGCCCGATTCCGTCCCCTGGCTGCCGATGTCGTGGAACGACCTGCGGGCCGTGCTTGCCCAGTGAGCCGGGGCGGTTCTCCCCGGCGGCGTCCGTTGGCCGGCTGGTACACTCGACTGGAGCATGCGCGACTCCGTCCGCCTTCCGATCCCAGACGCCAGAAACACCCCCAGTCGGCCGCTTTCGGTCTGGCTAGGAGGCCGGATCGGAATCGATGCCTACGGCTCGCTGGCGGAGCGACTTGCCTGGGAGGTTTCCGAACCGGATGGACGCGGCCCGACACTCCTCCTCTATGAGCCCGAGCCTGCGATCACGATCGGCAGACTCGGCTCTCGAACCGACGTCGACCTGACAGACGACGAACTGCGGTCGAGGCGGCTCGAGTTGCGGTTCGTCGGACGGGGCGGGGGGGCCGTCCCGCATGGACCGGGGCAGGTGGGCGTGTCGCTGTTTGCGGCACTCGACGACCTCGGGTTCACACGGCACGACGTGGGCGGGTATGTCGAGCGGTTCGAGGCGGCTCTCGAAGGCGTGGTGCGGACGCTCCGCTGCTCGGCCGCACGCGACTCGCGGACCCATGGCATCTTCGGCCGCAGCGGGCTGCTGGCCGCGGTCGGGATCGCCGTCCGTCGCGGTGTCGTCTGGCACGGCGGATTTCTCAACGTGCAGCCGGACCTCGACCTTTTTCGCCGCGTCCGCAGCGTGCCGGTCGCCGATGCCGCAGGAATGCGTAGGATGGGGTCGATCGAGGCCGACGTGCGGCGGAAGGTGCGGCTCCAGGACGCCCGCTCCGCGGTCGTGCAGCAGTTCGTCGATGCGTTCGCGTTTTCGCGATCGCATGTCCAGTCCGGCGTTCCGGCTCCATTTCCGCATGGAGCTTCGGGACACGGTCGTCCGGAGAGAACCAGCCGTGTCGGATAACAGCCCGAGCCCGCAGGGGACGGTTCAGCAGCCGATCTCGTTGCCGATCATCGGAGCCGACGAACCGGCCCCGGCCGCCGTGACGCCCTCCCGAAGACTGCCGCCATGGCTGCGGCAGAATCTCGCCCCCGGCGGCGGGCATGCGGAGACGGCCCACCTGATCGCCGAACTCAATCTGGAAACGGTCTGCTCGTCGGCGAAGTGCCCCAATCGACTCGAGTGCTGGTCGTCGCGGACGGCGACCTTCATGATCCTCGGCAATGTCTGCACCCGGCCCTGCGGCTTCTGCTCGGTGCCCAAGGGCAAGACCGAGGCCCTCGAGCAGGACGAACCCGAACGCGTGGCCGAGGCGGCCCTGCGACTCGGGCTCAGGCATGTCGTGATCACGAGCGTCACCCGCGACGACCTGCCCGACGGCGGAGCCGATCACTTTCGGCGCACGGTCGCCGCAGTCCGTGCAGCGACCGGGGCCGCGATCGAGGTGCTCGTGCCCGACTTCCTCGGCAAGGACGGGGCCCTCGAACGGCTGATGGAGTCGAAGCCGGACGTCTTCAATCACAACACGGAGACGGTGCCCAGACTCTACGGCACGGTCCGCGGCCGCAAGAGCCACTATCCATGGACGTTGCAACTGCTCGCCGACGCCAAGCGGATCATGCCCACCGTGAAGACGAAGAGCGGACTGATGCTCGGCCTCGGCGAGACCCGCGATGAGCTGCTCGACGTGTTCGCCGACCTGATTGCCAGAGGAGTCGACTTCCTCACGCTCGGCCAGTATCTGCAGCCGACACTCGACTCGCTGCCGGTCGAACGCTACCTGCCTCCGGAGGAGTTTGACGAACTCGGTCGCCTGGCCCGCAGCATGGGCTTTGCGAAGGTCGCCTCCGGCCCGCTCGTTCGATCGAGCTATCACGCCCGCGAGATGACCGAGTAGCCGGATGGGCTGCGGTCTGCTGCGGTCTGTGGCCGGTCAGTCGGCGTTTTCCAGGCCGTGCTCGACGAGCTTCTTCCGCAGCGTATTGCGGTTGATGCCGAGGCGGGCGGCGGCCTTGAGCTGCACGCCATCGCAGGCGGCGAGCATCTGCGAGATCAGTTCGCGTTCGACCCGGCTGACGATCCGGTCGAAGAGGTTTTCGTCGTCCGGCGGCGCGGTTGTCATGCCCTGCTCGACCAGATCGCGGGCCAGACTGTCGAGGTCACCACCGCGACCGGGCATCGAGACGGATGGGCGGTCGCCCCGGATCGCCGGCGGCAGCAGGTCGAGTCCGATCTCGTCCCCGTCGGCCATCACCACGCACCGCTCGACGACGTTCTGCAGTTCGCGGACGTTGCCCGGCCAGTGGTATTTCGCCAGTGCATCCATCGCCTCGGGCCGAATCTGGACGACATAGCGGTCGTTGGCCTCGTTGTAGATTCCGAGGAAGTGGCTCACCAGCTGGGGGATGTCCTCCCGTCGGGCCCGCAGCGGTGGCAGGTAGATCGGCACCACGTTGAGCCGGTAGTAGAGGTCCTCGCGGAAGGTCTCCTTGGCGACCTCGTCGAGCAGTTCGCGGTTGCTGGCGGCGATCACCCGGGTGTCGACGCTGATCGTCTCGGTGTCGCCGACCCGTTCGAACTCCCGTTCCTGGAGCACCCGCAGCAATTTGACCTGCAGCTTGGGCGTGGTTGAGTTGATCTCGTCGAGGAAGATCGTGCCGGTGTGGGCGGCCTCGAAGCGTCCGGCGCGGTTGGCGACGGCCCCGGTGAATGAGCCGCGGACGTGGCCGAAGAGTTCGCTTTCGAGCAGGCTCTCGGAGAGCGCGCCGCAGTTGACGCGAACGAATGGTCCGCTGCCGCGAGGGGAGAGCTGGTGGATCGCCTTGGCGACCAGCTCCTTGCCAGTGCCGGTCTCGCCGACGAGCAGGACCGAGGCGCTCGATGCGGCGACACGCCGGGTCATTGCGTAGACGTCCCGCATCGCCGCGCCCGCCCCGATCAGCCCCTTGATCGGAGAGGAACCGTCGTCAGGTGGTTGGCTGGGGGTGCGGAGCATCGACGTCGGCGCCGGGGGCGTCCGCGGGAGTCGGGATTGGCTCTGGGTCCACCGACGGATTGTACTGTGCCCGGGTCGCCGACGTGTCGGGGCAGAGGCTGGCAGCGGCCGCCTGATTCGGCAGATCCCAGCCGCGGCGGGAAAGGATGCCGAGCAGCACCCGCGCCTGCTCGGCCTGAAGCAGTCGTTCGGCGGCCCGTGCCTGCCGTGCCGAGCCTCCCTCGTCGGAGGAGCCGACCAGATCGGCAAACGCGGCCGGGAACCGGGGCGGCGCAGTCTGGCTGCCGCTGGCAGGATCGATCGTCGGCATGAAGAAGCTCTCCATCCTGTCGACCACCGACACGCATCCCAGGTCTCGGAGCCTCATCAGAAGCGAACTGAGAAAGCAGCTTTTGGGCCAGTCGTCGAGAGGATCGACGACGACCATGATCGGCGGAATCTCGCCGAACGGCTGCTGCTGGATGAACTGCGTCGTCTCGTAGGCCGACGGCATGATGATCCTGGCATCGATCAGCACGAGGACCACGTCGCGGTCGCCACGGGTGGCGAGGATCGCCTCCCGGCCGGTCGCGACGGCCACGGTCTGATAGCCGAAGCGGGAGATGTTCATCGCCAGCTGGTTGCGGATTTCGAGGTCGTGGTGGGCGACCACGACCCGGTCGACGCCCCGGGCTGTGGCCGCATGCGAGAGCAGTTCGACGACCCGGCTCGAGCCGGGGTAAGGGGGCGATCCTCCGGTGAGTGCGAGCGTGCGGGCGGCCTGGAACTGCAGCCCCGCCTGGGGCACCGCGAGCGTCCGCACGAGAGCCCTGCGGACACCCGGCGGGAGCGTCGGAGATTGGCGATCGTCGTCCGCATCCCAGGGAACCTCCGCGGCCTCGATCGCCTCGCAGGCCGCGATCGCCGCCGGAAACATCCCCCGGACCACAGCCAGATCGAGGACGTCGCCGATCGCCTCGATGTCGATCCCGCTGGGGCCCTCGAGCGATGCGAGAATCTTCGCCGGCTCGACCGCATCGTCGGCTGCCACCAGCAGCGATTCCAGTCTCGCGAGCATCACGAGCCGCACCGCCTCTGGATCGTCGGCACCGAGCGCCGCCAGATCGCGTGCCAGGTGGGCGGCCGCGCGGGCCCGCTCTGCCCGGGCTGAGATGTCCCGCTCGCGGACCTGCGCACTCTCCTTGGGCAGAGGGACGAGCACCGCGTCGAGCCGCCGCGTGAGCCTGACGATGGCCGTGGCGATCGACGGCGGCTGCCAGATCGCCGGATCCTCGCCGCTTCTGATCGCGGCAGCCCTGAGACCCTCGAGTGCCTGGCGACTGATCGCCGGCGGCGTACCCGGCACCAGCGCAGGCGCCAGCAGGAAATCGGCGACCTCGTCCCCGCCGGCGGCGTCGAGCGCGGAAATCACCCCCGGCCAGTTTGCGATGTCATTCGAGCCGAGCCAGGCGATGAGTCGGCGCCTGCCCTCGGGGCCAGTCTCGCGAACGAGCCCTTCGCCGATCCGTCTTGGGATTCCGTCGTCGGGCCCCGCCGTCTGCAGCAGGTCGACGAGTGCAGGCAGGGCGTCGGCACCGGCCCTTCCGAGCCGGTCTGTCGCCTCGACCCGGGTGGCATGGGAACCACTCCGCAATCCCTCGATCGCGGCCGCGAGCCGCTTCGGGTCGCGGCGTCGGGCCCTTGCCGCGGCCTGAATGGCCCGCAGTCCGCCGACCGCGTCGGGGTCGTGGGTCGCCAGCAGCGATTCCAGCCGCAGCATCCCGCCAGGATTGGCCGCGTCTCCGAGGTCGGCGAGCAGTTCGTTTCTGTCCGCTCCCGCCTCGTCCAGTTTCGCGAGCAGCTGCCGGAAGAATGCCGTCGCGTCGGCAGCGGCATCGACGGATGCTGCCCGGATCGCGGCGTCGAGCAGCGGGCCGGGCTCGGTGCGGGGCGGCTGCCGCAGCGAGTGGACAACCGCCTCAGCAAGCGGATCGAGCGGCTCGACATCGGCCGCGTTAACCTCGGCCGCACCGAACTGGGCCATCCCAAACTGGGCCGATGCAAGCAGACCGGCTGCCAGCAGGGCCGCCAGATGGATGCCCTTCGAGGTCTGGGAAACGGTTACGCGAGCCGCCGCTGCCATACGGCAATCTGTTCGGCAACCCGGGCCGGTGCCGTGGAGCCGAAACTTGCCATGCGTTCCACCGCCCGGGAGGCCCCCAGAGCGCCGCGCAGGGAGGGCGTCCAGCCGACGTATTCCCGTCCGCACTCCTCATCGGTAAGGTCCGCCAGGGCGACCCCTCTTGCCATCGCATGGCGGACGAGGCGGCCGACCGTCTCATGGGCCGTCCGCTGTGGAACGCCGGCGGCGATCAACGCCTCCATCAGGCTGGTCGCATCGAGATGGCCGCGTTCGATCGTCGCCTCCAGACGTCCGCGATCGAACGCCGTGCCGGCCACCAGCGGCGCCGCCACGCCGAGCATCGCCTCCAGTGTGTCGATCGAATCGAAGATCGCCTCCTTGTCCTCCTGCAGATCGCGGTTGTAGGCCGTCGGCAGCCCCTTGAGCAGCACGAGCAACGACTGCACGTTGCCGATCGCCCGGGCCGACTTGCCGCGGACGAGTTCCAGCACGTCGGGATTGATCTTCTGCGGCATGATCGAACTGCCGGTGCAGAATCCCTCCGGCAGCCGCAGGAAGCCGAACTCTTCGGTGCTGTAGAGGATCCACTCCTCGGCCCACTGCGAGAGGTGCACGGCGGTGAGCGAGATCACGAACGCCAGTTCGCAGACGAAGTCGCGGTCGCTGGCACCATCGAGGCTGTTGGCGGCCAGCGCCTCGAAGCCGAGCGCCGCCCTGACATGCTCGCGGTCGATCCCAAGACTCGTTCCGGCCAGTGCACCGGAGCCGAGCGGGAGGATGTTGGTTCGCCGCCTGCAGTCGCCGAGCCGCTGGCGATCGCGGTCGAATTTTTCACACCAGCCGAGCAGCTGGTGGGAGGCGAGCACCGGCTGGGCCCGGCGCAGGTGGGTGTAGCCCGGGATCACCAGGCCCTGCTCGCGGATCGCGAACCCGAGGAAGGCCCGCTGGAGTTCCAGCAGGCCGCGGTCGAGCCGGTCGATCGCCCGACGGCAGTGGAGTCGCAGATCGGTGGCGACCTGGTCGTTGCGGCTGCGGGCGGTGTGGAGCTTGCGGCCGGTGTCGCCAAGCCGGGCTGTCAGCGCCGACTCGATGTGGAGGTGGATGTCCTCCTTGGCGGCCGTGAATTCGAACCTGCCGTCGGCGATCTCGGCCCGGATCTCCTCGAGGGCATGCGCGATCGCGTCGGCCTCGTGAACGGCGATCAGGCCGCAGGAGGCGAGCATTCTCGCATGGGCGATCGAGCCGTCGATGTCTTCGTCGGCGAGCCGCCGGTCGAATGAGACGCTCTCCGAAAACGCCTCGACGCGTCTGTCGGTCGGCTCGCGAAATACGCCTCCCCAGGCCTTTGCGGAACCGGATGGCGGGGGATTGTCGGCTGACGGCATGGCAGTCTCTCGTGAGGCGGAAGAACGCCCCTTACTTGTACTTGAGCCGCTTCAAAAATCCATCCATGCACGACTCCGTCTGAGTCGGCCTCCGTAGCTGTCCTGTACACTTCCTTCATGACGACCCCCGACGATTTTCTCGCGCCTGGAGGGCGGCTGTCGGCGCGGCTGCCCGGCTGGGAGGCCCGGCCCCAGCAGATGGAGATGGCGAACCTGATCGCCGCGGCGATCGCCGGACGGCGGCACGCGATCGTCGAGGCCGGGACGGGTGTCGGCAAGAGCCTCGCCTACCTCGTTCCCGCCGTGCTCGCCGTGACGGCTGATCAGGTCGACGCACCGGTTGCGGTCGCGACCGACACGGATGCATGGGATGACGACGAGCCCTCGGCCGTCGCCCCCGCCGGAGCGAGGCGTCCCCGCCGGGTCGTGATCTCGACCCATACGATCGCGCTCCAGGAGCAGCTCATCACCAAAGACATTCCGCTCGTGGCCTCGGTGATGCCGCGGGAGTTTTCCGCCGTGCTCGTCAAGGGACGCGGCAACTACCTGAGCAAGCGGCGGCTCGGGCTGGCGATGGAGCGGTCGGGCAGCCTGTTTCAGGACGATCGCGAGGTCGCCGAACTCGGCGAGCTGCTCTCCTGGGCCCGGCAGACGTCGGACGGATCGCTCGCCGACCTGCAGTCTGCACCGTCGCCCGCCGTCTGGGATGAGATCGCCAGCGACTCCGGCAACTGCATGGGACGCGCCTGCCCGACCCACTCGCAGTGCTTCTATTACGCCGCCCGCCGCCGCATGGCCCATGCCCAGGTGCTGGTCGTCAATCATGCCCTTTTCTTTTCAGATCTCGCCCTGCGACGCGGCGGTGCGAGCCTGCTGCCGGACTACGACATGGTGATCTTCGACGAGGCCCACATGGTCGAAGGTGTGGCCGGCGAGCACCTCGGCATCGGGCTTTCCAGCGGCGCGGTCGATCGGATCCTCTCGAAGCTCTACAACGAAAGGCTCCACCGCGGATTGCTCGTCCACTATTCGATGGACGATCTGCGGCCGGACGTGCTACGGGTGCGACGGCAGGCGGAGGATTTCTTCGATGCCGTTCGGGCCGCCGTCTCCGGCCGCGGCGAGGGACCGTGGCGGGTGTCGGCAGCGGGGCTCGTTCCCGACTCGCTCGGCGACGGACTCACCACACTGGCCCGGAAGATTCGCTCCGCCGCCGAGCGGGTTGCAAACGAGGCGGAGCGTCACGACTTCCACTCGCTGTCCGACCGGCTCACGATGGCCGCAGCCGCCGTCCGCGGCTGGCTCGAACAGGATCAGCCGGGCTCTGTCTGGTGGGTGGAGGCCCATCGCAGCCGCCGGGGCAGGGAGCGGCTGCGACTCTCGAGCGCCCCGATCGATGTCGGGGCCACCCTGGACCGCGAACTGTTCGCCCGCGTCGGCACGGTCGTCCTCGCGAGTGCCACGCTCGCCGTCGGTGGCGCGGGGGAGGAAGGCAGCGAGCAGCCGGCCGATCCGTTCGGGTTTTTTCGAGGCAGGATCGGTCTTCGCGAGGCCGAAAGCGGCCAGCTCGGCAGCCCGTTCGACTACCAGCAGCAGGCCCGGCTGATCCTCGTCGACAGACTGCCCGATCCGTCGGATCGTGACGCCTACGACCGGGCCGTGGCCGCCATGGTCCGCCGCTACGTGGATCGATCAGAGGGCAGGGCCATGGTGCTCTTCACAAGCATCGCCTCGCTGGCCAGGGTGGCGGCCGACCTCGGCGGCTGGTGTGCCCGCCGCAACTATCGCCTCATCAGCCAATCCGACGGACTGACCCGCTCGCAGATGCTCGCCGATTTCCGTGCCGGTCCGGCGAGCGTGCTGCTCGGCACCGACGGCTTCTGGCAGGGGATCGATCTGCCCGGCGATCAGCTCGTGAACGTGATCATCACCAAGCTGCCGTTCGCCGTTCCCGATCGACCTCTCGTCGCGGCTCGGATCGAATCGATTCGGGCCGCGGGCGGCAACCCGTTCCTCGAGTACCAGGTACCGGAGGCCGTGCTGAAGCTCAAGCAGGGCTTCGGCCGACTGATCCGCAGCCACGCCGACCGGGGCTCGGTGGTGATCCTCGATCCACGGATGCTGACGAAGCCCTACGGCCGCATCTTTCTCGACAGCCTGCCTCCCGCCCGGGTCGAAATCGAACTCGACGACTAGCTTCGACGTGTGCAGTTTCTGACGGGTCTCGAATGATTGGGGGTGTCCGCGCGGGTCGGGGTTGT
>CAMDFJ010000038.1 GCA_945897435.1 Candidatus Kuenenia stuttgartensis
CGAGCTGGCAGCGGCAGCGGGGCGATCTGCCGGCCGCGAAACTGTCGGTGGCGAAGGCGACGGAACTGGCCCCGAAGGATGCCGAGACCCTTCTGGCAGCCTTTGAGGTCGCCATGGCAGGAGGCGATTTCAGCCAGGCTTCCAGGCTCAGCGAGCAGGGCATCGAACTCTTCCCAGACGACGAGCGGATGGTGCGGGCGGCGGCGGCACTCGCGATGCAAGAGCGGCAGCCGCAGAAGGCCATCGAACTGCTCGACAAGGCGATCTCCGGATCCCGGGGCGGGGTCGGCCTGCTGCTGATGCTCGCCGATGCCCTGCTGCAGACGAACGACCTGCCGCGACTGCAGAAGACGATCGGCCAGCTCCGGGAGGCGATCGGAAAGTCGAGCCCGGCCGTCATGTTGCTCGAGGCACGGGCACTTCTGATCGAACGACGCTGGCCCGATGCCAAGGAGAAACTGGAGCAGGTGCGTCCCCTCGTCGCGGCCTCCGAAGAACTGACCCGGCAGGTCGACCTCTATCTTGGCCAATGCTTCGAGCAACTCGGACAGTTCGACGAGCAGCTCGAGGCCAACCGGCGGGTGCTCACCGATGCCCCCGCCTCGCTGGCGGCCCGGGTTGGCGCCGCCTCCGCACTGCTCGCGGGCGGCAAGATGGACGAGGCCCGTCAGGAGTTCGAGCTTGTCGCAGCCACCATCCCTGCAGATCAGCTGCCCTCCATCCCGCAGGTCTGGTCGCCGCTGCTGCAACTGAGAATGTCCCAACAGATGGAACGGCCCGCATCGGATCGCGACTGGTCAAAGATCGATTCAGTGCTCGAAATTCTCCAGGAATCGAAGGACATCTCCGCCCCCCAGATTGCCCTGCTGCGGGCCGACGTGCTCGTCCGCAAAGGGGAGGCAGCGGTGGCGATCGAGACGCTCGAAACGGCGATCGAAACGACGCCGGACGAGGCCCAGCTCTGGACGGCGCTGGCCACGCTCACGCTCCGCGAGAAGGACGCTCCCGCCGCGCTGGCGGTGCTCGCAAGAGTACCGAAGGAGATCGCCGACCATCCGGCCGTTCTGCTTGTCACCGCCCAGCTCGTCAGTCGCGGGTCGAAGGAGGAGGCAGATCGCGGACTCGCCGATCTCGAAGCCCGGGCCCGTTCGCTTCCAGCCGATCAGGCCGGTCGTGTGCTGACGACGCTCGGGTCGATCCGGCTTTCGCTGGGAGAGGCCGCCGAGGCGGAACGTCTCTGGACGGAATCCCTCGAACAAACGACCGACGATACCCGGCTGCTCACGGCGCTCTTCGATCTCGCCTGCGATCAGGGTGACGTCGACAAGGCCCGCGGCAGAGCGACCGATATCGCGATCGCTGCCGGAGCGACGAGTCCTCAGGCCCGAGTCGCCCAGGCAAGCACCCGAATTCTGCAGGTCCGCAAGGCCCAAAAGGCGAAGGCCGCCGCCGGCGAGACGACCGAATTGGACGCCGCACAGACCGGCCTCCTCGACGAGGCCCGCAACCTGCTCATCGAGGCCGAAAACGACCGCCCCGGCTGGGCTCAGATCCAGCAGGTTTACGCCGAGATCGCCACGCTCCGGGGCGATATTCCCTCGGCCATCGAGCGACTCGAGCGGGCGAATCGAATGGGTTCCGCCAATCCCGCGATCGTCCGCCAGCTCGCGACCCTGCTCTACGCGTCGAACCGTCTCGACGAGGCACAGCAGGCGCTGGCCCGACTGGGGCCCGATGGACTCGGTGGCTTCGACCGCATCTCGGCGGAGCTGGAACTCCGATCGGGAAAACTCGACGAAGCGGTGGCGATCGCGGAAAGGAGCGTGGCGAGCGATTCGACAAACGCGATGGATCTGCTCTGGCTGGGGCAGTTGCTGAGCCGCTCTGGCAAGACCGACAGGGCGGAGGGAGTGCTCGAAAGGGCGGTCGCCGCCGCGCCTGAGCAGCCAGAAACCTGGCTGACTCTCTTCAGCCACCAGCTCACGAACGGCCGGCGGAATCTTGCGGAGCAGACGCTGGAGAAGGCCTCCGGGCAACTGCCCGAGTCAAAGCGGTTTCTCGTCACGGCCCAGGGCTCTGAAATGCTCGGAAAGCTCGACGACGCGGAGGCGGCTTACCGGGAGGCTGCCGCTGATGGGGACCTTTCCAATGCCCGCAGCCTGGCCGGCTTTCTGGTCAGACGGGGCAGGCTCAATCCTGCCCGGGAGGAACTCCGTCGAATCATCGATGCGGATGGCGACGATGCGGTCACCCGGACGGCCAAGGTCTGGGCCCGCCGGACACTCGCGCAGCTGACGGCCGATTCGGGCGGATACAAGGGGCTTCAGCAGGCGATCGAACTCCTCGAGGCCAACGCTGGAAAGGATGGCCGACTCGGACCAGAAGACGTGTCGATGCAGGTTGCGCTGCTTGCCTCCCGGTCCGAGCCGGCCAGCTGGCGGCAGGCGATCGAACTTCTCGAATCGCTCGGCAAGATTCAGCCCCTTTCGCTGGGACAGCGACTGCAGCTGGCCCAGCTGCGGGAAAAGGCGGGCCGCTGGGAGGAGGCTCGCAGCGACCTGGTGACACTGATGGCCGCACCGAACATTCCCCCGACGATGGTCGCGGTGCTCGTCGAGCGGCTCATCGAGCACGACGAGACTTCCTCAGCCAGGATCTGGCTCGACAGGCTGCAGAAGACGTCGGCCGACGCGCCGATCACGATCGCCCTCGAGGCCCGGCTGGCGATGGCCGAAGACGACCGGCCCCGGGCGGTGGCTGCGGCACGCAAGCTGATGCCCTCCGGCGCCGTGCCGCTCGAGCAGGTACCGCAGCTGAAATCGATCGCCAAATTGATGGAGGATCTGGGCTTTGCCAAGGCCGCCGACAAGGTGCTCGGCGAATTCGCGGGCCGCTCGACCGACGGCGTGCTCGCCCGGGCCGAGTTCCTCGGTCGCCAGAAACGCTCCATGGAGGCGCTCGATCTGCTCGAAACGGTCTGGTCGCGGGTGCCGCTGGAGCGGGTGATGCAGACCGCGCTCGTGGCGATCCGGGGCGGGGGCGAGAGGCCTTCGGCCGAGGTGACCGCCCGGCTGGATGGCTGGTTTGAAAAGGCCCTCCGCGAAGACCCGGATTCGGTCGTGCTCGTCCTGCTGCAGACGGAACTCCTCGACTTGCAGGGCCGGACCGAAGAGGTCGAGAAGACCTACAGGTCGTTGCTCGCCCGGCCAGATCTCCCTCCGATGCAGTCGGCGATCATCGCCAACAACCTCGCCTTTCACCTCGCGCGGGCCGGGACGACGGACGAGGCCCGGCGACTGATCGACACGGCGATCTCGGAACTCGGCCCCAATCCAGATCTGCTCGACACTCGTGGCATCGTCCGGCTCGCCAGCGGAGACGTCCGCAAGGCCGTGGAGGATCTCGAGGAGGCGGCTCTCGATCCGACTGCGATCAAGTTTTTCCACCTTGCCGTCGCCCAGGCGACCGACGGGCAGGTTGCAAACGCGAAGAAGACGCTCGAGAGGGCGAACAAACTGGGACTCAAGCCGATCTCCCTCCCGCCCGCCGATCGGGAGCGGTTTGAAAGGCTGGAATCGATCCTCTCGGACAAGGCCGGTTCTTCCGCCACGCCGGCAACGTCTCCCGCTTCCTGAAGGCGGGAAGGAATGAGCCGCTGTCAGCCTGTCATCGATTCATTTCATTCTCGCCAGAATCTTCCCCCGGATCACCCTCCCTGAAGCATCCGGGACCGGGCCAGTGCCTCCTCGGCCTCGGGGATCAGACCGCCCCGCATGCAGGCCACACTCAGGGCGGTGTAGCTGAAGGGATCGCGTGGCTCGAGTTCGCAGACCCGTCGAGCGTGTTGCACGGCTTCGGCATGCCGTTCGAGACGGGTGCACCAGGCGGCAGCCGCGGAGTGGGCGAGTGCGAAGTCCGGGTGGTCGGCGATCAGGGCCTCGATCAGGGCGACTGCTTCGGCCAGATCACCGCTGTTCTTGACTGATTCCGCGGCCGCATAGCGGGCATCACGGTCATCGTCTCCAGAATTCGCCATCGTCTCCCTTTCTCCGTAGGTCGGTTCGCGGACTGCCGTCCGTGTCACTCTAGGCAGTGTAGCGGGCTTGCCGGCGGGGGAGGAGGATTGCCCGCCTTACCCGGGTCCGGCCCCGGGGGCGCGGAACACGGAAGGCGGGGGAAGATGTGCGTCAGCGGCAAAACTGCCATTGAATCGACGCTGTGGCGAAGCCGATAAACCCCGGCCAGAGGCCGCGTCCATGCCCGGCCCGCGGCCATCTTCCCACCCGCTGGAATCCTTTCGCCGTGAACATCCATCCGCTGGCCGCCGTGAGTCCTGACGCCCGTCTTGGCAGCGGCGTGACGATCGGCGCATTCGCCACGATCGAGGCGGGGGCGGAACTCGGTGACTTCTGCATCGTTCATCCGGGCGTGGTGATCAAGGCGGGAGTCCGGGCGGGCAGCCAGAATGAGTTTTGCGAGCATGCCGTGATCGGCGGGGCGCCGCAGCATGCTGGACGACCGCAGCAGATCGGCACGGTCGTGATCGGGGATCGGAATGTGTTTCGCGAGTACGTGACCATCCACCGGGCGCTCAAGCCGGGCACGGCCACGATCGTCGGAAACGGCAACTACGTGATGGCGAGCGCCCACTTCGGCCACGACGTCGTGATCGGTGACAATTGCATCTGCGCAAATGGCGCCCTGCTCGGCGGCCACGTGACCGTTCAGGACCGGGCATTCGTCTCGGGAGCCGTCGCGGTCCATCAGTTCTGCCGCATCGGCAGGCTCGCCATGGTCGGCGGCCATGCCCGCGTGGTCCAGGACGTGCCACCCTTCATGCTCGTCGACGGCCAGAGCGGATGTATCGTGGGTCTGAACATCGTGGGCCTGCGACGCAGCGGCCACAGCAGCGAAGAGATCGCCGATCTCAAGGCTGCCTATCGGGTCGTCTATCGCCGGGGACTCCCCTGGAAGGACGTGCTCGAAGCATTGCGGGCTGAGTTCACCGCCGGCCCGGTGACCCATCTGCTCGAGTTCCTCACCTCCGGGAGCCGCGGATTCACCCAGGAACGCAGGGCGCCCCCCTCGACGACGCTCCGGATTCGGGTGCCCGAGGACGAGGCCGCCGCGCGGGCCGATCTCAAGGCCCGGGCCGGCTGATCAGCCGTCTCCATCCTCGGCCGCATCTGGCTCCTGACCCGGCTCTCCTCCGCCGGACGATCCGTCGAGCCCGTACCTGAGCAGTTTTCGTCGCAGCACGGAGCGGTCGATGCCGAGCAGTTTGGCGGCCAGCGATTTGTTGTTCATCGTGGCGGCAAGTGTCCGCTCGAGGTGGATTCTCTCGATGTCTGCCAGTGTCGGCCACTCGCTCTGACCCGACGGGGCGGGTCCGGCGGCCGGGCCCGCAGCACTCGCGGCTGGGGTCTCGACCACCGGCTCGACCCGAAATACTCCAGGCACGGCGGTCGTCGAGAGGATTCCGCTGGCCGCCGCCCGGGCGAGCTGCGAACCGGCCGAAGGCTCCTTCGCCGGTGCGGGGGCGGGCACGGTCGCTGGCAGGGCCGATCCGATCGGGCCGCCGGAGGCGATGAAACCCGTCAGCGACTCGGGGTCGATCGCATCGCCCGATGAAAACATCACTGCCCGCTCGAGCACGTTCTCGAGCTCGCGGACGTTGCCCGGCCAGGCGTATCCCTGAAGCACCTCGATCGCCGCCGGAGACAGGCTGCAGAGCGGCATTCCATGTCGGGCGGCCAGTTCCGCCAGATACCGTTCGGCGAGCACCGGGACGTCTTCGGGGCGGTCGCGGAGCGGGAGCGTGCGGATCGTCACCACGTTGAGGCGGTAGTAGAGATCCTCGCGAAACCGACCCTCGGCCACCTCGCGGCCGAGATCCCGGTTCGTGGCAGCAACCACCCGGACGTCGATCGGGATCTCGTCGTGGCTGCCGACAGGCACGACCACCCGCTGCTGCAACACCCGCAGCAGTTTGGCCTGCAGTTCCAGTTCCATCTCCCCGATCTCGTCGAGGAAAATCGTGCCGGCGTCGGCTGCACGAAAACATCCCAGCGTGGACGACGTCGCTCCGGTGAAGGATCCCTTCACATGGCCGAACATGTGGCTCGCGAACAGCGTGCCGGTCGTGACGGCACAATCGACGGGGATGAACGGTTTGCCGACCCGTCGTCCGCTGGCATGGATCGCCCGGGCGATCAGTTCCTTGCCCGTGCCGCTGGGTCCGAGGATCAGGACGCTCGACTGGTGGACGGCGACAAGCCGGATCGCATTGCGAACCTGCTCGGCCCAGGGGGAGACGCCGACGATCCGTTCGAGACCGGAGACGCCCCTGGAGTTGTGCTGGGCGGTTGCCATGGATTGGGGATGGCAGATGCCATCACGGTCTGGACCTGCATTGGATCGGATTCCCACCGCGTCGATATGGAGGATATTCAAACGGGGATGCGGCTGCCATACGCGGGCCGGGGAACGACTTCGGAGGTTCACTTCTGACGGCTGTGGCGATTGAAGCGATTCCCGGAAAAAATCCGTCACAGAAGTTCGACCGCGTGGGAAAGATGGGCAAAGATTGATGATGCCGTTCCCGCGCTGCGAGAGCGGGGCCGATCTCGAGGATCCCGTCGATGCCAGCCGCCCCCCAACCGCAGGACTCTGCCCCGTCCCGGGCGGCGATGTCGCCAGCACTGGCGGCCCGCCCCTGGCTGGTGCTGCTTTCGATCGCCGGCTCTGCCGCGCTCATCTGGTTCCTGCTCGACAGGATCCTCGTCGACCGTAGCCCGATCGTCGTCGGCATCCTGCACTCGCAGACCGGACCGATGGCCGTGAGCGAGCAATCGATGATCGACGCCGAGGTGCTCGCGCTCGAGCAGATCAACGCCCAGGGTGGTCTGCTCGGCCGGAGCGTCCGCTGGGTGATCGCCGACGGCGGCTCCGACTGGCCGACGTTCGCCCGCCAGGCTGACAGGCTGATTCGTGACGAGAAGGTCTGCGTGCTCTTCGGCTGCTGGACGAGCGCCAGCCGCAAGAGCGTGCTGCCGGTGGTCGAAGCGGCCGACCATCTGCTCGTCTATCCGATGGCCTACGAGGGACTGGAGCACTCGCCCAACGTCATCTACACCGGCGCCGCCCCAAACCAGCAGATCACACCGGCCGTGCAGTGGTGCCACGACACCCTCTCCGCCCGCCGCTTCTTTCTCGTCGGTTCCGACTACATCTGGCCCCATTGCGTCAACGCGATCATCTCCGACCAGCTGCTGGCGCTCGGGGCGGAACGGGTTGGCCAGACCTACGTGCCGTTCGGGAGCAGCGACGTCGACGAGGCGGTCCGCCAGATCGTGGCGGCCAGGCCCGATGTCGTGCTGAGCACCGTCGTAGGCGACTCCGCCATCGCGTTCGCCAGAAAACTGCGGGCCGCCGGAATCCGCCCCGAGCAGACGCCGGTGGTCACGTTTGCGATCGCCGAGGACGAACTGCGAACCGCCCCACGAGAGGACTTCGCCGGCGATTACGCGGCCTGGTGCTATTTCCAGAGCATCGAGCGGCCTCAGAATCAGGCCTTCGTCCGCAGTTTCAAGGCCCGCTACGGCAGCGATCGCACCACCTCCGACGGGATCGCCACTGCCGCCACCAGCGTCCGACTCTGGGCGAATGCGGTCCGCGAAGCAGGCACGGTCGACGTCCGCCAGGTCCGCGCCGCCATGCGGCACCAGAGCGTCGACGCGCCGGAGGGAATCGTTTCCGTCGATCCCGCGACCCATCACACCTGGCGGCCGGTCTTCATCGGAAAGATCCGGCCCGACGGTCAGTTCGACATCGTCCGGTCGAGCCGGACGGCGACCCGGCCGGTTCCCTACCCGATTTCCAGATCGCATGAAGCCTGGGACGATCTGGTCGAGAGCCTGCACCGCGGCTGGGGTGGCTCATGGGGCAACACCTCTTCCCTCCCGGTCAGACGGAGGCCCCTGAGCCCATGAGCGGCGATACGGCCATCCCTGATGCAGCGATGCAGCGGTCGATCGCGGGCCGTCTGCTCTTCTGGTTCCTCGTGATCGCACTCATTCCCTGCGCCATTCTCACCGCGATCACCGCGAGAATCGCGACCCGCGCCCTGGAGAACTCCGTCCGCAGCAATCTCGTCCAGACGGCGACCGCGAAGGCGGCGGAACTCGAGGCCTATGCCTACGAGCGGGTGCGGGACTGCGCGGCGCTGGCCCGCGGACCGACCGTGATCCGGGCGATCCGGGAATTGGCGGCCGTCGACCCGGAATCGCTGCCTCGGAGAGAGATGGAGAAACTGGCCTCGGCCGGCCTCGAATTCGAGGACTTCCTGGGCTATGCGGCCAAGTCTTTCAACTACTCCAATTTACTGCTGATCGATGCCCGGGGGCGGATCCTGTTCTCGCTCGACGAGTCGTTCCAGGGTGGATCCTCACTCGTCTCCGGTGGCCTTGCAAACACCGAACTGGCGGCCACGTTCGACCGGGCCCGCACGCTTCTGCAGGCCGAGATCTCCAGATTTCAGGTCTACGGAGGCGGGGATACGCCGCTCGCCTTCGTGACCAGCCCCGTCTTCGATGGCGGCCGGATGATCGGCGTGCTGGCGCTCGGGCTTGCGCCCCGCCAGATCTGGCAGACCCTCTCCGATCTGGGCGGGCTCGGTGAGAGCGGCGAAATCCTGACGACGGAACGCCGCGGTGAGTCCGTACTCGTCACTGCCCCGCTACGGCATGTTCCGGATGCCGCCTTCAAACTGCAGATTCCTCTCGGCTCCGAGCAGGCCACCGCTGCCCAGCGTGCGGCAAGCGGAGACCGGGGCTACGGCGAAACGGTCGACTACCGTGGCGAGAAGGTCGTCGCCGCCTGGGCCTATCTTCCCAGCTTCGGCTGGGGACTCACGGTGAAGCAGGACGCCCGGGAGGCGTTTGCGCTGGCTCACTTCCAACGGGCCGCCATCATCGGCCTGTCGTTGGCGACGATCGTCGGAGTCACCCTGGCGGCGCTCGCCGTCGCCCGCAGCATCTCGACGCCGATCCGCACCGCCGTCTCCGTGGCACGGCAGGTTGCCGGCGGCGATCTGCGGGCCAGCGTCGGCATCACCTCCGACGACGAGACGGGGGCGCTCCTGACAGCCATCCAGACGATGACGAACGATCTCCGCGGGCTGATCGGCCGGATCCAGAGGTCGTCCGTCGCCCTGATCTCGACCGCCACGGCCATCCAGGCGACGAGCAGTGAGCAGCAGCAGGTGATCGCCGACTACGGCGCCTCGACGAGCCAGGCCGTGGCGGCCGTGAAGGAGATCTCCGTCACCAGTCAGGAACTCGTGCGTACGATGACCGAGGTCAACGACATGGCCGCCCGCACGGGCGAGATGGCGGCCGAGGGACGTGGCAATCTCGCGGGCATGGACGTCACCATGCGGCAACTCGGCGAGAGCACATCGTCATTCGGCTCGAAACTGGCAGTCATCAGCGAGCGGGCCGCCACGATCAACCTCGCCGTGACGACGATCACAAAGGTCGCCGATCAGACCAACCTGCTCTCGATCAACGCCGCCATCGAGGCTGAAAAGGCTGGCGAATACGGCCTCGGCTTCCTCGTTGTGGCCCGGGAAATCCGCCGTCTCGCGGACCAGACGGCGGTGGCCTCGCTCGACATCGAGCGGATGGTCAAGGAGATGCAATACAGCGTCTCTGCGGGCGTGATGGAAATGGACAAGTTCGCCGAGCAGGTCCGCGGGGGGGTCCGCGAAATCGGCGACATCTCGGGAAAACTGGGGGAGATCATCTCTGCCGTGCAGGGAATCTCCGGGCGGTTCGGACAGGTGACAGAGGGCATGCGGGCCCAATCGCAGGGTGCGGAACAGATCCGCGAGGCGATGGTCCGGCTGGCGGATGGCGCCTCGCGGACTGCCTCGTCGCTCGACTCGTTCAACACGGCGACGATCCACCTCCGCGAGGCCGTCGGAGACCTGAAGCAGGAGGTATCGCGGTTCACGATCTAGTTGTCCGTGGAAAATTCATCGATGACGATTTCCAGCCGGGTCACCATCGTCTCCTACACCCGATCATGCAGCTGCTCACCTTCAGCGTCGCCGGCGAGTCCTACGCGATCCCTTCCAGGATGGTGATCGAGGTGCTGCCGCTCGTTCCGGTGCGGCCGATCCCGCTGATGCCCGACTTCTGCCTGGGGGTCTTCAGCTACCGCGGAACACTGGTGCCGCTGATCGATCTGGGACTCCGGTTTGGTGGACCCAGGATCGCGACCGCCGGCACCGGCCGGCTCAGCACCCGTGTCATCGTCGTCGAATTCAGCCTCCGGGGAGATGCCGCCCTGCCCTCCGGCTCCAGCCTGAGGCTCGGAGTGGCAGCCGAGGACGTGGTCGCTGTCTGCTCGGACGACGCGGCGGAGTGTTCGCTGCCGGCGATGGACTTGGGCCGGGCACCATTCCTTGGGAGACTGCTGAAGTTCTCCGGCAGAACGGTGCAGGTTCTCCTGGTCGACAAACTCCTTCCGCCGGATCTGGTCGCGGGGCTCTGCCAGACAGACTCTGGAGCGAATGACCGATGAGTCGTCCTGATGCTGGATCGTCTGACGCCGCACGGCTGTCGGCAGTCGAAGGGCTGCTCGAATGCTGGCTCGGGCTCGATCCGGGCACGATCGGCTCGGCGGCGATCCAACGGGCCGTTCGGATCAGGATGACGGCGCTGGAAATCGACGGACTGGAGGCCTATGTCGACGTCGCCGAACGGGATCGGGCGGAGCGGGACAGGCTCGTCGAGGAGGTGGTCGTCCCCGAAAGCTGGTTCTTCCGTGACAGGCAGGTTTTCGACTTCGTCCGCGGGTTCGCGACCACAGTGGCGGCGTTGCCGGGCCGCGGGCCGCTGCGGATCCTTTCAGCTCCCTGTGCAGGAGGCGAGGAACCCTACTCCGTTGCCATGGCGTTGCTCGAGGCGGGACTGGGCCCGGCCCGGTTCATCATCGATGCAGTCGATGTGAGCCGGAAGGCACTCGGACGGGCGGAGAGGGGCGTCTACTCGGCCAATGCCTTCCGCAATGCCGACCACTCCTTTCGCGACCGCTGGTTTTGCGGGGAGGACGGCGGCTTCGTCATCGACACGGCGGTGCGGCAGTGCGTTCGCTTCCACTGGGGCAACATCGTCGACCGCGGTTTTGCTGAGGGCCTGGGTGGACCCGCTGCCGCCTACGACGTCATATTCTGCCGCAACCTGCTGATCTATCTGACTGCCGAGGCCCGCGACCGGGTCGAGAAGAATGTCGGCAGGCTTCTCGCGGCGGACGGGCTGCTCGTCGTCGGCGCCGCCGAACCGCCGACGCTCCAGGGCCGCTGGATTCCCGCCGCCGACAGCTCCATCTTCGCCTTGAAGCGCGGCCCGCAGGGGGGCGGACCTCTGGCAGTTCCCAAAGCCGCGGCGACCGCCACCGGCCGGCCCCGCCCCGGCCCAACACCGCTGACGGGTGCCATGGAACTCGCTTCAGCGTCGATTGTGGAAGCCACGGCTGGGCCGGCGACAGGGCATCTCCCGCTCGACGAAGTCGTGCGGCAGGCAGGCGGCCTCGCAAACGACCAGCGATTCGTCGAGGCACTCACCTGCTGCCAGCAGCATCTGTCGCAGTTCGGACCGTCGGCCGAAGTGTTCTTCCTGATGGGTATGATTCAACAGTCGGCAGGCGACGCCGACCAGGCCGAGGGCTGTTTTCACAAGACGCTTTACCTCGACCCTGACCACGAGGATGCCTTGCTCGCGCTTGCCTTGTCGGCGAGCAGGCGTGGTGATGCCGCCACGGCGTCGAGATTCCGCCAGGCGGCCGCCAGGGCCAGCGCCCGAAAGGCCGCATCATGACCACCCCTCGGATCGTTCAGGCACCGATGGAGGAGTGCTGGCGCCGGATCGGCGTGGCAGGAGATCGCAGCTGCCCGGAGCTCGAGACATTCATCCACTGCCGCAACTGTCCCGTGCTGGCGGAGGCTGCCCGCACATTCTTCGATCGGCCTCCACCGCCGGGGTACCTCGAGTCGTGGACCGAGATCCTGGCGGCACCTGAGGCGCCAGTCGACACCGAGGCGACGAGCGTGCTTCTGTTTCGGCTCGGACGCGAGTGGCTCTCGCTGCCCGCAACGAGCCTTGTCGAAGTGACCACGCCGCGTCCGCTCCACCGGGTTCCCCATCGCACTTCCGGGGTGCTCGAGGGGCTGGTCAACATCCGCGGCCAATTGCAGCTCTGTGTCTCGCTGCACCGTCTCCTCGGAATCGAGCGGTCGACGGCATCCCCGCCGACGGCCGAAGTCGGGGCGACGACGCCAGCCGCGCGAATGCTCGTGATCGAGCGAACCGGGGCTCCGAGTGGCGATCGCTGGGTCTTCGGCGCCGATGAGGTGGCGGGGGTTCAGCGGGTTGTGAAGTCGGCGGTTCGGTCCGTGCCATCCACCGTGAGCCAGTCGGGCGGTCGCTACTGTCAGGCGCTGTTCGACTGGCAGGAACAGGCGGTCGGCCTGCTGGACGAGGCACGGCTGCTCGACGGACTGCGGGACGCGATCGAGAACTGACCCGGGGGAACTGGCCGTGGCTGAAGACCTGAGCGGATTCTCGATGCTCGAGCTGTTCAAGCTCGAAGCCGAAGGCCAGACGGCAGTCCTCGCGGCGGGAATTCTGGCCGTCGAAAAATTGGAGCGGTCTCCGGAAACCATCGAGGCGATGATGCGGGCCGCCCACTCCCTCAAGGGGGCGGCCCGGATCGTGGGCCTCGAACCCGCGGTTCGCGTGGCCCACGCCCTCGAGGACTGCTTCGTGGCAGCCGGCAGGGGGCAATTTGACGTCGGTCCCGAGCATGCCGACACGCTGCTGGCGGCGATCGACTTTCTGGCCACGATCGCCTCGGCAGACGACGCGTTGTCGGCGGACGCGTCCTGGCCGCTCCGGGCAGATGAGATCGTCGGCCGACTGGCCCGATTGCTCGCACCGGTCGGCGACGGCTCCCTGCCTGCAGCCCCGAGTCCCGCCCCGGAAAACATCCCCGCTGCGGCGGTCCGAGCGGTCGATGCCAGGCTCGCGACAGAATCGTCAGCCACCCCAGCCGCGGCTCCGGAGGCCGATCCCCCCGGCCCCGTCGAGCCCGCGACTGTTCCCCGACCGATCGAACAAGCCGACCGAGTCGTCCGCGTTTCAGCGGAGAGCCTGACCCGACTCGTCGGCCTGGCAGGCGAGTCGCTCGTCGAGACCCGGCAGCTGCGGCCATTCGTCGATGCCCTGATTCTGCTGCGGGCCTCGCAGATCGAACTCTGCGACACGATCTCGGCCGTCGAGGAACGGTTCAAGACGGACGAGGTGGCGACGTCAGCCCAGCTGCTCGGCCTGCTGGCCCAGGCCCGTGAACGTGCAGACGCATGCCTTGCAAGCCTGATGCGACAGGTCGAAGACTTCGAGAGCTTCGCCCGTCGCAACGAGGATCTCTCGGGCCGGCTGCACCACGAGGTGATCGTCAGCCGAATGCGGCCTCTCGCCGACGGCATCCGGGGCTTCCCGCGACTGGTTCGCGACGTCGCCCGCAGCCTCGGCAAGCAGGTCCACTGGGAGGTCCTTGGCGAGGAGACGGGAGTCGATCGCGACATCCTCGACAAGCTCGAGGCGCCGCTCTCCCATCTGATCCGCAACGCGCTCGACCACGGCATCGAGTCGGCCACCGAACGCGAGGCGGCGGGCAAAGCAGCCGTCGGCACAATCCGGCTCGAGGCCCGGCACAGGGCCGGGATGCTCCACATCACGATCACCGACGACGGCCGCGGCATCGACGTCGCCCGGCTCCGTGCCAGAGCCGTGAGCCGGGGCCTGGTGGCCCGGCAGGTCGCCGACCAGCTCTCCGAACTCGAACTCCTCGAATTCCTCTTCCTGCCCGGGTTTTCAACCAAGGACGAGGTCAGCGAACTCTCCGGACGGGGCGTGGGCCTCGATGTCGTGCAGACGATGGTCAAGGCGGTCGGGGGAACCGTCCGCGTCAGCACCCAGCCGGGGCGGCAGACGGCATTCACACTCCAGCTCCCGATCACGATGTCCGTGATCCGGGCTCTGCTCGTCGACGTCGGCGGGGAGCCGTATGCATTTCCGCTGACCCGCATCGACCAGATTCTGTTCTGTCGTCACGACGACGTCCGTACCGTGGAGGGCCGGCAATACTTCGAGCGTGACGGCATCTCGATCGGGCTCGTGATCGCCGCCCAGATCCTCGAGATGCCGACCACCCAGACACCTCCCGACCCGATGCCCGTGGTGGTGATCAGCGATCGCGGCCAGCAGTTCGGCATGATCGTCGACGCCTTTCTCGGGGAACGCGACCTCGAGGTGCGACCGCTCGACCGGCGGCTCGGCAAGGTGCCAAACATCAACAGTGCCTCGCTGCTCGAGAATGGCAACCCCGTGCTGATCGTGGACGTGGAGGATCTCGTCCGCTCGATCGACAACGTCCTGATGGGCCGGCGGCTGTCTCGGGTCGAATTCGAGCGGATGGCGGAGCAGGCCCGGCAGCGGAAGCGGATCCTCGTCGTCGACGATTCGATCACGGTCCGCGAACTGGAGCGGCAACTGCTCCAGGCACGCGGCTTTGCCGTCGATGTCGCCGTCGATGGCATGGATGGCTGGAACGCGATCCGGGGCGGTCAGTACGACCTGATCGTCACCGATGTCGACATGCCGCGGATGGACGGCATCGGCCTGGTGACACTTGTCAAGAACGATCCGGCGCGGCGGGACATCCCTGTGGTGATCGTCTCCTACAAGGATCGCGAGGAGGACCGGCTCCGCGGGCTCGATGCCGGCGCCAACCGCTATCTGACGAAGAGCAGTTTCCATGACGAGACGTTCCTGCATACGATCGTCGACCTGATCGGCGAGGCCTGACCGCGACGCGGCCCGACTTCGATGCACGAATCCTGGCGGAGGTGGGAATGAGAATCGCGATCGTCAACGACATGCGGGCCGCCTGCGAGGCGTTGCGGCGGGTGGTCGACAGCCTCCCGGATCACGAGGTTGCCTGGACCGCAGCAGACGGCGTCGAGGCGATCGCGATGGCCAAGCGGGACAGGCCCGACCTGATCCTGATGGATCTGATCATGCCCCATCTCGACGGCGTGCAGGCCACCCGCCAGATCATGGGCTCGGCGCCGTGCGCGATCCTCGTCGTGACGGCCACCGTCAGCGGCAACATCTCGCTGGTCTACGAGGCGATGGGCTTCGGAGCCCTCGACGCCGTCGACACGCCGATGCTCGGACCGGCCGGCGAGGTGAGCGGTGCTGGCGCCCTGGTGGAGAAGATCGGCACGATCGCCAAGATCGTGGGCGCGTCGGGGGAATCCCGCCGCGCAGCCCGGCCGGCCCTGGCAGCAGGACCGACGCGGCTGCTCGTCGTCGGTGCCTCGACCGGCGGCCCGAAGGCGCTCTCCGACCTCCTGCTCCCGCTACCCCGCGACTGGAACGCGGCCGTCGTCATCGTGCAGCATGTCGATGTCGCCTTCTCCCAGGGGCTGGCGAAGTGGCTCGGAGATCGCACGGGGCGGGCCGTCCGTGTGGCGGAGCACGGCCAGTCGCTGGTGGCGGGGGATGTGCTGCTCGCCGGCACAAACGACCATCTCGTGATGTCGAAGGCCCGAACGCTCGAGTATCGCGAGGAGCCGCGAGATGTCTTCTTTCGCCCCAGCGTCGACGTGTTCTTCGAGAGTGTGGCCGACCACTGGCCACAGACGGGGCTGGCGCTGCTGCTGACCGGAATGGGCAAGGACGGTGCCCGGGGCCTGTTGAAGCTCCGCTCGCGTGGCTGGCACACGATCGCCCAAAACGAGGCCTCGAGCGTGGTCTGGAGCATGCCGAAGGCCGGCATCGATCTCGGCGCCGCCTGCGAGGTGCTGGCAATCGAGCAGATGGCCCGGGTGGTCAGCCAGCGGCTCGGTGGCTGAATCGGCAGCCCGCCTCGATCGCCCCCATCACGTCGAGCACGGTCGCCTCGCCTCCCCGCAGCGCGATCACCTGCACGCCAATCGGCAGCCCGAGGCTGTCGCGATCGGCCTCCCGACCGCTGTTGATCACAGGATCCCGATCCGGGCCCCGCGACTCCTCGCCCTCGGCCACGCGGGTCACGGGTACGGCTCCGGCGGCAAGATCGAGCAGATTCGCCAGCAGGCATGGCGCGGCGGCGAGAATCAATTTCGACGCGGTCCCGTGCCGCAGTGCCGGGACCGCCGAGACCGGACAGACGATCGCGTCGAGCCGGGTCGACAGCCCTTCGATATGGTCGGCCAGCTGCCGTCGATTCACGAGCAGGCGGTTCAAGGCGGAACCACGACGCGGCCCGGTGGCCCGCAGGGCCTGAGCCTCCAGCCTGCGGCCGGCGCAGGCGGCGACCGCGGCGACCAAGGGCCGCATTGACCGCGGCATGCCGGCCATCGCCAGCAGACGCCCGACCGCAGGCATCGGCTCAGACCCCTGGAAAAGCCGGCGGATATCAGCACCGCCGTCGGCGGAGAGGAGCCCGAGGAGCAACCAGGCCGCATCGACGCCGATCGAAGAATCGAGCCGTTGATCCTCGACCCCGGCCATCCGCAGGGCAGCCATCGCCTCGGCCACTCCGCGTCGCACCGCCGGCGAAGCCGGAATCGGCCCCGTCTCATCCCACCAGCCGATGCGGAGAGGCCGCTGCGGCGGTTCCATTCTCCGTCCGATTTGTCGCGGCCAGGTTTGGCCCGTCGCGGCCTCGAGCAGGAGGGCGAGATCATCGACCCGGCGAGCGAGGAATCCGGCCCGTGGTCTGACCACCGCGAGGTGGGGCATGGTGTCGAAACTGCCACCCTCACCGAGCACGGCTGACCGCGGCAGGATGCCAGCGATCCCGCAGGCATGGGCAGGCTGGCGGATGCTCCCAGCCAGATCGGTACCGACGCCGGCGGCCACGACGCCAGCCGCCACCAGTGCGGCATCCCCGCCACTCGATCCGCCCGGGCCCCGCTGCGGGTTCTCGGGATGATTCGTCCGGCCCCAGACGGGGTTGTCTGCCTCGTGCAGATACATCGCCTGGGGCACGTTCGCCTTGCCGACGATCAGGCCACCCGCCGCCTGCAGCCGCGAGACGATCGCGGCCGTGCCATTGTCGCTGCGATCGAGACGCGACTCGATGCCCAACGTGGTCCGCAGGCCGGCGACCGGAAAGCACTCCTTGACGCTCAGCGGCACCCCGGCGAGCAGCCCCAGATCACCCTCTCCGTTGGCCCGGCTGCGGTCGATCGCCGCCGCCTCGGCGGCCGCCGCCTCATGCCGCTGCTGAACGAGCCCGTTGATGGCGGCATGCGTTGCGGCATGCCGTGCCATGTGGGCGAAAAGCATTTCGACGGCAGTCTTCTCGCCACGCCGAATCGCGCCGCCGATCCCGGCAACCGATCCGACGGCTGCGGCACCGTTTCCTGCGGACTCTGATTGTGGCACGAAGGGCGTCCTGCCGCTCAGAACAGGTCCTCGGCCGGAGATGCCAACTTCTCCAGGCGGCTGCAGTCGGTGGCCCAGAGCACGTCACCGTCAAAGACCAGTCCGCTCACGAGCACCTGTTCACCGGCGTTCGCCGCCGGAGCCCGTCGCGAGATGATCGAGACGGCACGGGGCTGATCGCCGCCCAGCGTGATGGAGGACGACCAGTAGGGACCAACCTGCCGAACACCGTCGAAGGTGGCGACGAGCACAGCACCGTTGCCGGGCCGCTTCTTCGAGGTCAGCCACATCGCGCCCAACCGACCGAGATCCTCGACCGCGACAGGGGAACCGACGAGCCGGGCCTGCAGGGTTCCTATCGACGAAGGCAGTTTGTCGAGCGGACGCCCTGTGTCGAGAGCGACATTTTCAAGCATCGCGAGCTGTTCTGCCACCTCCGCCAACCCCCTGTACCAGGATACGAGCGGCTTCCTCCGGGCTGCGGGATCGTCCCCGACCGCGGCCAGGGCATCCTGGAGTTCGAGAGCCTTCGCCACGGCAGCGTCGAGGGCGGTCGTGTCGAGGGCTGGTGGAGCCGGAGGTTCGACAGGAGCCGGCACAGGGGCGACGGTTTCGAGCGGCGCGGTCGCCGCAATCGTGTCAGCGGGCGGCTGATCGGATTTCGGCATCGGCTGCTCGGTCGCGGCTGGCGGTTCGGGTTCTGTGGCCGGCATGGCCTGGGCCGCCGGCGGAGTCGTTTCGGCAACCGCGTCTGCGGGAGCGATCGGCTGCGGGTCGGCGGCTGCGGTCGCGGCATCGGCAACTGCCGGGGTCGCCGGAGGTTCCGCGGCTGGCTCGGGGTCGAACGCAGGCACCTGATCAAGGGTCGGCCGGGAACCGTTTGCCGCAACCTGTCCGAACCCGGGCTGAAGCTGTTCGGGCAGCAGACTCACCAGGCTTTCGGGGAGCAGCGGGGCGAGCTTGAGGGGATCCTGCCGCAAGCCCCAGAGCAGAATCGCATAGGTGATCGGAAGGGCCATCAGGCCGCCGAGCAGGATGCCGACCAACTGGCCGATGCCGCTGCGAGATTTCCGCCGCGGAGAACCCGGTTTCGGTTCCGTGACGATCACCTCGCCCGTCGCTGCCGGCTCGTCTGCCGCGATTCCGGCAATGGCCGCTCCCACTGGGGTCAATTCAGTTCCGCTCGTCCCACCATCCTCGGCCCCAGCAAACCCGTCAGCCTCATCTGAAGCCCCATCCTGCAGACCGCCAAAGTCGACAAGCCCCGTATCTTCAAACCCATCGACCGCCTCAGGCGAAGGCACTTCGCCTGCAAAGCCGAGTCCGTCATCGGGCACTGCAGCAGGCTCTTCGTCCGCCTCGACGACATTTCCCCAGACATCATCGGAGTCGTCCATCGGGATCACGTCGCTCGACGAGAGCACGCCCGATTGTCCGGTTCCGATGGTGACATTGGAGGACTGTGAACCGCCGTCTGCCAGAACGTCGCCGTCTGCCTGCGGACTCTCGTCATCGACGATTCCCGCAAAGGGCACGGAAGCGGTGTCATTCGCCTGATCCATCGAGAACACACCGTAGGGCGGCGCGGCCGAACCGAGGGCATCGAGGGGATCGGCCGGAGCAGCAGGCTGGTCGCCGGCATCGGCGGACGGTTCCGTGAGCCATGCGTCGACATCGATCTCGCCCATCGGGATCACGTCGTCTTCCCCCAGCAGGTCGTCGGCCAGCAGGTCGTCGGCCAGCAGGTCGTCGGCAGAGGACTGGGAGGCTGCAGGCTGGTCCTGGGAACCGGGGTCTGCTGGATCGTCGAATGCAAACTCGAAACCGTCGGCCTCTCCTGCCGCTCCCTCCGCGTCGATCCCAGCCCACGGGTCGGGCGATGGATTGTCTTTGTCGTCCACGATGCGGCCCTCCCTTGGAAACTTGAGACGTGTCGAACAGGCACTCGGCGATCGGTTCAACGGGACGTGCTCAACGCCCATCAGCCGATGGCCCCCCGGAAGTGTACCATCGCGATTCAGCAGGTTTCCAACGCCTCAAAAGCCCTGCCGGAAGCCCACGGTCAGCCAAATCCGTGGGCCTTCCCGTAGCGTCGTTCGAGGCTTTCGAGGAGCCATTGTTCGCTCATCGGGGACCCCGTTGCGGCCTCGACAAGGGACTCGGAATCGAGCAGCCGGCCGCGGCCATGAACCGCGCTCCTCAGCCAGTCGAGGAGCGGACTGAACCTGCCCTTCGCCAGCGACTGCCAGAGGTCGGGAATCGCCCCTTCCGCAGCGGCCATCAGCTGGGCGGCACAGATGTTGCCGAGAGCGTATGTCGGAAAATAGCCGACGAGCCCGCCGCTCCAATGGATGTCCTGCAGCACGCCATCCGCATCGGAGGGGGGCCGGATCCCGAAATCCTGTTCGAAGCGGTCGTTCCAGGCGCTGGGAAGATCGGCCACACGCAGGCTGCCGTCGATCAGCCCACGTTCGAGGTCGAACCGCATCATGACGTGCAGGTTGTAGGTCACCTCGTCGGCCTCGACGCGGATCAGGGAAGGCCTGACCGCCATCAGAGCCCGCTGCATGGAGGCCGCATCGACATCGGACAGCGCCTCTGGAAACGCAGCCTGGGCCCTGGGAAAGCACCACTCCCAGAAGCCCTCGGAGCGACCGACCAGATTTTCCCAGAGCCTCGACTGCGACTCGTGGATGCCGAGCGAGGCCGCCTCCCCAGGCGGCAGCCCAAACCATTGCCGCGGCAGTCCCTGCTCGTAGAGGCCATGCCCCGCCTCGTGCAAAACGCCGTACAGCGCCGTCGGTAGAAAACCTTCGTCCCAGCGGGTGGTGATCCGGCAGTCGTCGGGACCGGCCGTCGAACAGAACGGGTGCTCCGTCGTGTCGAGGCGGCCGCGGTCGAAGTCGAAGCCGATGCTCTCGGCAACCTCGTGGACGAACCGCTGCTGGGCGGCGATCGGATAGGATCGGCGCAGGATCGAGTCGTCGGGACGGTTTCGCGATTCAACGCAGCGCTGCACGAGGGGCACGATTCCGGCCCGAAGCCTGTCGAATCTCTCGGCCAAGGCCGTCCAGCGGGCACCCGGCTCGTAATCGTCCATCAAGGAGTCGTAGGGATCGCGGTCAGGGAGTTGGCAGGTGGCCTGCTCTCGCTTGAGCGCGAAGATCCGTTCCAGCCACGGCTCGAGCATCACCCAGGAAGACGCCGCCCGGGCCGAGGCCCAGGCCTGCTGGGCCTCGACGCAGGTCCGCGCCAGTTCCTCGACGAGACGGGCCGGGGTTCGTGCCCGCTTGTCGAAGTCATGCTTGAGGAGCCGAATCGTGGCGGCGATCTCAGCCGGCCCATCGCGGCCCAGCGGCCCCTCCGACAGCCTGGCGAGCCGCTCGGCCTGTTCAGGGCTCGTCCGCTGGCGATGCACGATCGCGGCCAGGGCCGCCGCCTGCTCGGCCCTGTGCGGCCCGGCCCGAGGCGGCATCAGCGTGAGTTCGTCCCAGCCCAGCAGCGACTCGACAGAGGCGAGCACCGCGGCCTGCCGCGCATGACCGCAGGCGGCGGTGAACAGTTCCTCCTCCGAGTCGACAGCTGAAGCGGCTGGTGTCGGAGGGTCCTTGTGCGGCATCGCGGCAGAGTATGCTCGAAGCCCCGAAGACGCAAATACAGGCGGAGTTCAACCCGATGCTCGACGCGCTCGTGGTCGCCCCACATCCCGATGACGCAGAACTTGGCATGGGGGGCACGATCGCGCTGATGCTGCAGCGGGGCCTTGCGGTCGGCGTCCTCGACTTGACCGACGGCGAGCCGACGCCGCTCGGTTCGACTGAAATCCGGGCCAGGGAGACAGCTGCGGCCTCTTCAGCCCTCGGCCTCGTCTGGCGGGAAAACCTCGGCCTGCCAAACCGACGGCTGCGGCCGACGCTGGCCGCGAGGGCTGCCCTGGCTGCGGTGATCAGGCGAACCCAGCCACGCTGGCTTTTTGCCCCCCACTGGATCGACGCCCATCCCGACCACACTGCCGCCACCAGACTGGTCGCGGCCGCGAGATTCTGGGCGAAGCTGACCAAATGCGACCTTCCCGGAGAGCCCTGGCATCCTGAGCGGATCTACCACTATGCCTCCGTCCATCTGAAGGTCGTGCTCCGGCCGGCCTTCATCGTCGACATCTCCTCGACCTGGGAGATCAAACGACGCAGTCTGGAGTGCTATCCGAGCCAGTTTCCCGGAACCGCCCCCTCCCCAACCGTGCTCGAACGGGTCGACGCCGCCGACGCCTGGTGGGGATCGATGATCGGCGTCGCCCGCGGCGAGCCTTTTACATCCCGCGAACCGATCGGACTCCGCGGATTCGGCGACCTGTTCTGAGATCGCGAGACAGCCGTGGGCAAACGGCTGGGGAATCGGGCGGGCCTGGCAGGCTGGCTGGCCCGATCACGGCGACTTGCGGGGCAGCGTTCGGAAGGCTGCTGGCGGGGCACTCAAAAAACCGATACCCCTTCGGGACCGGTCGCTCGATCAGGCTCTGGTCCGGCTCAAGGGAAAAGCCTCCGATGCCCTCGAACGACATCAACGTCATCGCGCTCGTCAAGGGTGGTGAACGCTACGTGTTTCTCTATGACGACGACAGTCGGGCGGAGGCGTTGCGGGTTCTTGGCAGGTTCGCCGCCAACCCCGACCTCAGCTTCTCCTGGTACGACGCCTCCGTGCT
>CAMDFJ010000039.1 GCA_945897435.1 Candidatus Kuenenia stuttgartensis
CCTGCTCCCACTCGGCCCGTACCCGCCGCGCCGGCGGCCAGTCGGGCATGGAACCGCTCCAGCGGGCGAGCGACTCCACGCAGGCATCGAATGCCGACTCCTGAAAGAGGCCGGGGGATACAGCGACGAGGTTCTCGGTCGAGGTGTTCGTGTCTGTCATTGAAGGCAGCTCGTGTATGGACGCAACGACTCCCTGCCGCATTCGAAGATCAGCCGGCGGGCGGCCGCAACCTCGGGCATGGCGGCCGCCGAGGCGAGCCTGTCGATCCGCTCGATGGCATCGCCGAGCACAACGTCGTGGAGGGTCTCGGCGAGCACCCGGCTGCGCTCGGCGGACCAGCCTGCGAAGAGCGTTTCCAGGAGCGGTTTGAGGCCCGCCATCGTGAGCCCCAGAGCCCCCTCCCCCGCGAGTGTCGCGGCGGTGCCGACAACCACGTCACCAGCATGATGGACGAGCGTGGAGAGGCCGCCCGCCGTGGCCGCGGCGGCCGGCACGACCGCAGCGCCCGCCAGGCCGAGGCCGACGGTGATCGCCGGACGGGCGACGGCGCCGAGGTTGAGCCCGGTGAGAATCCAGCGGACGGTGTCGGGGTTTTCGCGGGAGAATCGCTCGAGTTCTCCCCGCACAAAAGCCCGGTAATCTTCCGAGACAACGGGCAGGGCGGCATGGCGCCGTTCCAGATCGGCATACCATGCAGCCCGGTCGGCCTGAACAAGCCTTTCCGAAAGCAAGGCGGCCAGCCGCTCGTCCCGGCGACAGGCCGCGTCGAGCCGCTCGATGAAGTCGGCGAGGGCCTGCTTCAGGGCCCGGAGCTCGACGACCGCGAAATCCTCGCGCCGCTCCTCGGCCGTCTGGGCGAGCCCAATCCTGCGAGCCATCCAGAGAACGCCGCCGCCGGCCAGGCGATAGGCCTTGCTGACGGCGAGGTCGAACTGCGAGCGACGGGGCTCGAGCCACTGCCAGATCTCGTTCCAGACAAGTTCCCGCGGGGCCGTCGGCATCTCGACCCGCACCTGGGCCTCGTCGGCGAGCAGCTGCCGGGTTCGCTGCCATTCGCGGGCCGAGGCCTCGAAGGCGTCGAGCCAGCTGCCGACGCCGGAACGCGGATCGAGCACCACCGCGAGCGCCCCCTCCATCGCCATCAGTTTGATGCGATCAAAATCGGCACCGGCGAGGCTGGCGGCGAGATCGATCGGGCCCTCGGCCGGCGTTGCTCCGGTCGCCGATCCGGGAGTCAGTTCGGGCAGGGGATGAAAATCGATCCGGCCGCTCTCGGCTTTGGCGAAGTCGTGCGGGGCCGCATAGACGGCCAGCGGATCGATTCCTGTCTCGGCCTTGAAGGTGGTGAGCCAGCCGCCGATCCGCTCCCGCTGACGCGGCCAGTCGACCATGTTGAAGACGACGATCACGGTCTTGCCGGCGGCGGCCGCGGCGGCGAAGAAATCGCGGACGGCGGCATCGTTGTATTTCTGCTGGGTGAGAACCGCGATCAGGACGTCGCAGGCGTCACGGACGAGCTCCGCCCGCCGCCAGTTCTCACGCAAAGAACCATCGACATCCGGCGTGTCGAGCAGGATCAACCGGGCCGGCTGGCGGCCGGTGGCGTCCTCCCGCCAGACGAGGAGGTCGCTCTGGTCCGGATCGAGAGCGTCGGCATCGCTCCTCCAGGCGACAGGCGCGAAGCCGGGAAAGAGGGCGGCCAGATCGCTCCGCGCGGCGAGGCCCAGCGGCAGACTGGCCACCGGATGGAGGGTCCGGGCGGCCTCCGGCACCGACCGACTGATCTCGGCTCCGACAAGTGTGTTGGCGATCAGGCTCTTGCCGGTGTTCGTGCCGCCGCAGACGGCTGCGACCACCACCGGCTCGCGGGAGACCTGCGGCTGAAGCTTGCCGAACAACTGCCCGTGCCATTCGCTCGCGGCGGGGTCGGCAACTCCGAGCGCGGCCGACAGCGGCCGCAACCGCTCGACGAGCCCGCAGAGCTCCGCCACCCGCCCGGCCCACGACTCATAGCCCCGGGGCGGAACGGACGTGGGGACGGCGTCGGAATGCTGTTGCTGGATGCTCTCCACCGATTGTCACGCTCCGTCAGCGGCGTTCGTTGCCACCCGCAACCGCCTGCGCTACACTGCCAGCGGTTTCACAGCCATTGAGTGTGGCTTCCGCGGCCGATGCCCGCAAATCGCCCGCTCACGCACCGATCGGCCCCCGCCACGTCACACGCCATGATCAAACGTCGTCCCGTGTTTCCCGGCGTGATCGAGATGAACCACCAGGCCGGCTGGCGAATCGGCTGCAACGTCTATCTGGTGCACGACGATCGCGCCTGGGCTCTGGTCGACATCGGCTACGAGGAGAGCGTCGACGAGATCATCGAACTGATCCGGCAGATGGATTTCCCGCTCTCGCAGTGCCGGGCCCTGATCGCGACCCATGCCGACGTCGATCACATCCAGGGCCTCGCCAAAGCGAAGGGAATCCTCAAGGCTCCGGTGCTCGCCCATCCCAAGGCCGTCGCAGCCCTCGAATCGGGTGACCGCATCAAGACCTTCGCCGAGATCGCCGCCCAGAACGTCCATCTCGAGATGCCTCCGGTGAAGATCGACCGTGAGGTCGTCGACGGCGAAACGATCGAGATCGGATCGCAGCGGCTCGAGGTCTGGCACACCCCGGGCCACACCGACAGCCAACTCGCCTTCCGTCTCGGAAATCTGCTGCTCTCAGGCGACAACATCTATCGCGACGGTTCGGTGGGCGCGATCGATGCCCACCACGGCAGCGACATCCCCTCGTTCATCACCTCGCTGCAACGGATCGCGGCGAGCGATCTGGAATGGCTGCTTCCGAGCCACGGACCAATCTTCCGCAAGGACGACCGGCTCCTGAACGCCACAATCTCCCGTCTGCAGGGCTATCTGAAACTGGCCGACTTCGGCACCTGCGCCCCAGATTGGCCGCTGATCGAGGAATGGGACCGGGAACTGGCCGAGGGACGCTTTCCGGCCGGAAAGGCCCAGCCCGCCTGACAGCGGTCCAGGATTGGCCTTGCCGCTCCGCCGCGGCGTTGGCGACCATTTCTAGGCCATGCCACCTGAATCCACGTCGGTCCCGCTGCGACCGCGGCTGAGCCGCGTTGCCGATCATCTGCCTGATCCGGCAGCCACATCCAATCCGTTCAAGCTGATCGAGCGGCGGCTGCGGGTACTGCGCCGCCAGATCGAGTATCGGCTTGCATGCCGCCGCCTCAGGATCGGCGCCGCAAAGGTTCGACCGGCGGCGATCGCGGCGGCCTACGAGGCCTCACCTCCGCTCGACGTCATCGGCATCTGCAGCGACGAAGGCTCGCTGGCCGTCGATCGCGTCATCGCATTCCTGCATCGACTCCGCGACCAGCAGCTCGCCGTCGGCAGCGTCAGGCTCGTCGCCTCAGATGCGGTTCTTGGGGATCTCAGGCAGCGGATCGCAGGCACCCTCGTCCGGCCTGCTGACGGAAGGACGCTGCTGGTCTCCGGCATGTCTGTCGATGCAAGTGCGACCAATCTCCTCCGCCCGCTCCAGGCGGCTGTCTCTGCCAGCGCTTCGCAGATGCTCGCCGTCTGCGATGTCGCCGGCGTCTGGGATGAAGACGCATCCCTCTGGCTGGCGGCCTCCCGCTCCGTTCACCCCGCGGCAGAGGCCATCTATGCCGACCATCTCGACCTGGCCGCCGACGGCTCGCTGCGCCCCGATCACAAGCCGGACTTCTCCTGGTCGCATCTTCTCGCCAGACCCTTCACCGGCCCGCTGATCGCCTACGATCGCGGCCGTCTCGCAGCGGCGATCGACCGGCTCATCGCCCGCGCTGTGCAGCCGGCAACGGGACGGGCCGCCCTCTACGCGATCGCGCTCGAATCCCTCCGGGGTCTGGGCAACGATGACGTCCTCCACATCCGACATCCACTCTCAACCATTGCATCCCGCTCACCCGCCGACGTGGTCGCCGACGACCTGCCGTCGATGGCCATGACCGTCCTCGCCGGACAGGGCATCGAAGCCAGGGTGAGGCATGGAGAGGGCGATCCGGGAAGACACGAGTTTGAGTTTCGGCGGGGGCAGTCTCCGCAGGACGCTCCCGCGGTCTCGATTCTGATTCCGACCAAGAACGCCGGCCAGCTCGTGCGGACATGCGTCGAGTCGCTCCGGGCGAACGCCGGCTACGAACGCTACGAGATCACGATCATCGATCACGACTCCGACGAACCTCTGCTGGCCTCGTTTCTTGGCGCCGAGACGGCAGCCGGGCGACTGAGGGTTTTCCCCTACAGCGGTCCTTTCAACTACGCCGCCATGCACAATGCGGCGATCCGCAGCACACCTGGCGAATGGATCCTGCTGCTCAACAACGACGTGGAGGGCTTCTCCCCCAACTGGCTCGACCAGATGCTGGCCACAACCCGGCTCGACCCGAAGATCGGCGCCGTCGGCGCCCTGCTCTCCTATCCAGACGGCGACATCCAGCACGCCGGCGTCGTGTTCACCCCACGGCGGCCCTGCATCCCGGCCCACAACGGCCTGCCGAAAAACGCCGAAGGCTACAGTGGCCGTATCCGCACACTGCAGGAGTTCTCGGCCGTGACAGCCGCGATGATGCTCCTGCGTCGTTCGGCCTTCGAGCAGGTCGGCGGCTTCGACGAGGTCTTCCCCGACGACTACAACGACATCGACCTCTGCCTGAAGCTGCGGCAGGCCGGGTTCAGGATCGTGTACACCCCGCACGTCCGCGCCACCCACTGGGAAAGCCGGACCCGCCGGGTCAAGGAGACAGCAAAGGATGTCTACCTGGCCCGCTGGGGCCAGTTCTTCGCGAACGACCCGTTTTACAGTCCACATCTTTCGCCGACCGAGTTCGCTCCCGATGCCTTTGAACACCTCTGGCGGGAGCGGAAACTCACCGCCCTGTCCGCCCTAGCCAGCCGGACCCCCTGAGCCCCGTCCCCCGCCCGCCATCCGGCAGACCCTGCGGGTTTTTCCGTCAAGAACGATCGTCCGGCCCGCCGATAGTCTTCCTCGAGGCTCGACATTCAGGGGGACAATCGATGACACGGCAGATTGTTGCCGCCGCGGCGTTTCTCGCCGTGGCGATCGTTTTCGAGACGCAGACCGCCGAGGCGCAGCATCCTGGGCAGCAGGCCTACGGACGCCAGTGGGGCCACTCCGCCGCCACGCCCGACTGGAACCGCTTCTATCACTATCCCTACGTCTGGTATCCGCAAAACTACTACGCAGACAGCTACTACCAGAGTGCCAACGACCTCTACCACCGCTATCCGCAGGAGATGCGGGTGCCGGTCTACAACCGGCAGTGGCAAAACGACTACCCGAAGTCGCGCCGCTACCACCAGGGACACCACTTCCATTTGGATGTGTTCTAGGTTCAAGGAAAATCTCGGCATCCTGCCGAATTTTCCTTGGCGACCTCCGGTCGCTGGCTCGCACCCGGCCCTCCGGGCCTGGCACTTGTTGGCGGTTCTCATCTCGGCATCCTGCCGAATTTTCCTTGGCGACCTCCGGTCGCTGGCTCGCACCCAGCCCTCCGGGCCTGGCCTCTGTCCGACATCGGGCGGGGAGGCGAAGGGGTCGGTGAATGCTCGAGGAGCGTTTGGACCGAGTCTTCGAGGGCCACAGCGACGAGACTTTTACCGCCCCGAAGCCGGCGATCCTGCCATGACAGGCTGAAGCCTGTCCCAGATCGGGCGGGGGCGGGCCGGCGGCTTTGATGGAGTAGCATGGGCGATTCGAAAGGGGCGGCGACCGCCCGAAGTACAGATCCCCATGAGTCAACAGCCGCATCCGCCGTTCGAGAACGACCGCGAGGCGGGGCGGTGGTGGCTTGCCAATGTTTATGCCGGTGACGATGCGGTGCAGCTCTCGCCGCGAGCCGTGATCACCGGCATGCTGATCGGCGGCGTGATGTCGATCTCGAACCTCTACGTGGGGCTCAAGACCGGCTGGGGGCTGGGCGTCACGATCACGGCCTGCATCATCGCATTCGCCGTCTTCAGGTTCCTCGAGGCGGTGATTCCGGCCTATCGCAACCGGCCTTTCACAACCCTCGAAAATTACACGATGTCGAGCGCCGCAAGCGCCGCCGGCTACATGTCGAGCGCCGGGCTCGTGTCGGCGCTGCCTGCGCTCTACCTCACCACAGGCCGGCTCCTCGAGTGGTGGGAAATCATGCTCTGGCTGGGGGCGCTTTCGCTGCTCGGCGTCTTCATGGCGATTCCACTCAAGCGGCAGCTGATCAACATCGACCAGCTCCCCTTCCCTTCGGGCATCGCCACGGCGGAGACGCTCCGAAGCATGCACGATGGCGGAGGCGACTCGGCGTCCAAAGGGCGGTCGCTGTTTGCGGCCGGCCTCGTCGGCGGCCTCCTCGCCATCTGGCGCGACCTGTTTCCGCAGCTGAAATCGCTCTCCGCCTACGCGTTTCCCGCTGAGTTCCCCTTCCTGCCGACGGCCTTCGGCCGCGACCTGCTCGGGAAATACACGATCGGCATCGAGGGCTCGCTGATCATGCTCGCGGCCGGCGCGATCATGGGCCTGCGGGTCGCATTCTGGATGCTTGTCGGCTCGATCGTCTGCTTCGGAGTGCTCGGTCCGATCCTCGTCGAACGCGGAATTGTCGAACCGGGCTATCGCGGGATCGTCTCCTGGGTGCTCTGGCCTTCGACGGCGATGATGGTCACGTCGGGGCTGCTCTCGTTCGGACTCAAATGGCGGACGGTGCTGCGGGCGTTCGGTGGACTGTCGCGGCTGCTCGGTGGTCAGGCCGACGAGGATGATCCTCTCGCACGGATCGAGGTACCGGGCTCCTGGTTCGCGATCGGAACGGCGGTCACGGGGGCGGCCTGCGTGCTCCTCGGCCACTGGATCTTCGGCATCAGCTGGTGGATGGGCATCCTGGCCGTGCTCGTCACCTTTCTGCTCTCGATGGTGGCCGCCCGCGCCACGGGCGAAACCGACATCACGCCGATCGGGGCGATGGGCAAGATCACCCAGCTGATCTATGGCCTGATCGCCCCATCGAACATCACGACCAACCTGATGACCGCCTCGATCACCTCCGGTGCCGCCTCACATGCCGCCGACCTGCTCACCGATCTCAAGAGCGGCTATCTACTCGGCGGCAACCCGCGGAAGCAGACGATCTCGCAGCTGTTCGGCGTCGTCGCCGGCACGCTCGCCTCGGTGCCGGCATACATGTTCGTGGTTCAGCGACACCCCGAGCGGCTCGGCTCGGAGGCATTGCCGGCGCCGGCGGCCAAGGTCTGGGCCGGCGTCGCGGAACTGCTCGCCAGGGGCATCGACGCCCTTCCGACCGGAGCCAAGGAGGCGATCGTCGTGGGCGCCATCCTCGGCATCCTGCTGACGCTTTTGGAGGAGCTTGCACCCAAAAGCTGGCGACCCTGGATTCCCTCGACGACGGGGCTCGGGATCGCAGGCGTGATCCCGGCCTTCAACTCGATCGCGATGTTCGGCGGGGCACTCGCCGCCTGGATCGTGACGCGGCGGGCGCCGAAGCTGGGCGAAACCTACGTCGTGCCGGTTTCGAGTGGACTGATCGCCGGAGAGTCGCTGCTCGGCGTCGCGATCATCCTCGGGCTCGAACTGCTCGGGTTAGCGGGCTGGCGCTGACCATACCGCGCAGGATCTCGGCGGCCGCATCAACCTGGTCGAGCTCGATCCATTCGTCGGCTGTATGGGCCTGCTCGATCGAACCGGGGCCGAAGACTAGGCAGGGCACGCCCGCCGCGGCGAGGATGCTGGCATTGGTGCCGTAGCGGGCGGCGGTCCGGCGCGTGCTGCGACCATTCGAACGGCAGGCCGCCTCGAGCGACTCAGCGAGGGCCGATTCCGTCGCCTCCGGCAGACCCGGGCTTTCGAGGAACGGCTCGTCGTGCTCGATCCGCGCATCGGGGACGGCGGCAGCGATCCGTTGAATCACCTCTTCGCGAGCCTCACGCGGCGATTCCCCCGGCACGACCCGGCGGTCGATCTCGAGGACCACCAGATCGGGAACGAGGTTCACGCCCGTGCCGCCGCGGATCGTGCCGAGGCTCAAGGTCGGAGGGCCGCAGGCGTGGCCAGGATCGCGGTCGAGAAGTTCCCCTGCCAGCTTCTCGATTGCCAGGACCGCTCTGCCAGCCGGATAGATCGCATTCAGACCCCGTTCGGGGAAGGCGCTGTGGCAGGCCCGACCATGAATCCGAACCCGCCATCGCACGGCCCCCTTGTGCTGGGTCACGATCCCGAGTTCTGTCGGTTCCGCGACGACTGCAGCCGCGGGCCTTCCCCCGACCAGGTCGCGGGCGGCGGCATCGCCCGCAATCGCATCTCCGCCGGGCTGCCAGAGCCGGGAGAGTGCCCGCACTCCCGAGAAGCCGAATTCCTCGTTGACGGTCGCGGAAAAAAGAATCGTGGCATGCCGCGGCAGGCCGCTGGTCTGGAGCCGGGCGAGCGCCGTGAGCATCGCCGCCATTCCCCCCTTCACGTCACAGGCTCCGCGGCCGTGGAGCCTGCCGTCGCGAACGACCGGCACGAAGGGTTCGATCGTCATCCCGTCGACGGGCACGGTGTCCTGATGGGCATCCCAGAGAATCACGTCGGCGGCGGCGACGGTTGCCTCGAGACGGGCCACGACGTTATCCCGACCGGGGGCGACCGGCTGGCGGGCCCAGGGAATACCCGCGGCGGTCAACCGCTGCACGAGATAGTCGGTCACCCTGCCCTCGAGATATTCGGGCCCGGAGACGTCGCGGCCCATCGGATTCACGCTGGGACGGCGGACGAGATCGGCGAGGGTGGCCACGTGGTCTGTCATCGAAAACACACTACCAGAGAGCCGGCTTTCTTTCCCGGCCGGCCGCGAGCGTGATACGATCGACTCGAGAGTTCCGGCGGATGTCCGGGAGTCCTGAACCGCATCCCGAAAGGCTGTTTGCATGGGTCGAACCGACGTGCCAAGGCTTCTCTGCCGATTCCCGCTTGTCGCAACGCTGGCGGCGACGGCCGCCTTCACGGCCACGGTCGGCCGGGCCCAGACCGCGGAGGACGAGAAGGCCATTCGGGCAGCCAGTGCCGCCTACCAGCAGGCCCTCGACCGCGGTGACGGCAAGGCGCTCGCGGCCCTCTGGACGGCCGACGGCGACATCGTCGACGGCGACGGCAACCTGACCAAGGGACGGGATACCGTTTCAATCGTGACCGAGGCCGACCCGGCTTCCCGACAACAGCTCCGGATTCGTGATCTGCGGCTGCGATTCATCGCGCCGGGAGTGGCGATCGAGGACGGCATCGTGGAACTGCCGCAGTCGGCATCGTCGGCCGCTTCAGCCGGCCGGTTCTCGGCGACCTGGGTCAAGCAGTCCGATGGCTGGAAACTGGCGGGCGTTCGCGAGTCGCAAATCGGCCGAAGCGGGGCTGAGCAGCTTCAGGATCTGGACTGGATGGTCGGCGATTGGAATGTAGAAGACGCTGGCACGCAGGCCGGCGGAACCGGATCCAAGCCAACGACCGAAGGGCCGACGATCGAAGTGATGGTTCGCTGGAATGCCAATCGAACCTACCTGCTGCGGGACATGAAAATCACGCCCCCTGCTGCCACCGGCCAGGCTGTGCCGATCCAGGTCAGCCAGCGGATCGGCTGGGATCCTCTCTCGCACCAGATTCGCTCCTGGGTGTTCAGCGCCGACGGCGGCCACGGCGAGGCCTTCTGGCGACACGACGGAGATTCCTGGGTCGCCCGCACGACCGCCGTGCTGCCCGATGGCTCGCAGACCTCGTCGATCAACGTCTACACCTATGACGGCAAGGACCGCTGCACCTGGCAGTCGCTGCATACACACGCCGGCAGCGAGCACCTTCCCCCAGTCAACATGACTCTGATCCGGAAGCCCGGGAGGACCACGCCGTGAACCGTTCCGCTGCCAACCAGAAGCTCGCACTCGCACTCGTTGCGTTGACCTGCCAACCGGGCCCGGCCGTGGCCCAGTCTCCCGCACCAGCCCCTCCGGCGGCCGAGAGATCGACCGCCGACCCGAAGGACGATCTGGCAAAGAAGGCCGAGATCCTCCGCAGTCCGCGCTGGCGACGGGCCATCTTCGAACTCGGCCAATGGCTCGACACCCAGCAGCTCTATCCTCCGAAGGAGGTGATGCGGATCAAGTCGGACTTCAATCAGCGGGTGGCGAAGATGTCGTCCTACGAACTCGAATACATGCTCGAGGACCTGGAGGCGAAGTTCAAGGTGATCGACACGCCGGAGGCCCAGGAGGCCCGTGCCTGGGTGGGCCAGTATCTGTCGGCGATGTCTGACCGCAAGCGGGAGGAGGTGCTCAAGGACATCCCCAATGTGGTCGAGATGTCGGCGGGTGAACTGTCGCGGGAGGTTCAGAAGATCGAGGCCCGGCGGCAGTCGCTCCAGCAGCAGCAGCAGGATTTCGACCGTGGACGGCAGGTGCTCGTCGAGCAGGCACAGGCCGCCAGGCAGGCGACGGCGGCCGCTTCCAATGCGGCCGCTGCCAGAACGAGCGCACCGGCCTACTCCCCCTATCGCAGCCAGGGCGGAGGAAAGCCGCCGTTCGCCGATTCCAAGGGCGGGGGAATGACAATCGGTGTCGGCCCGTTCGGCGCCGGCGTCAGTTTTTCGACGGGCAATTTCTGACCCACAGCCGGAGGATCAGCCATGGCCCCACAGGCCTGTGGGGCCGGCTCAACGGCCAAGGCATGCCCGAGAGTGACGCGGCGGTGCGAAAACAGGCCCCTGCAAAAACCCCTTCTCGTCGCCACCGTGCCGGGGATGTATAACTTTGCCGGTCACGTTGGCCTGCCGGAGGGCTGAGTGCCCGCCGGTTTTTTTGGCGCGGACTTTGTGATCATTTTCACGAAGTCCGTTTCCACGGCCGATTTTCCATTATCCGCCCGCCGATCAATCGCACCGCCACAGCCTCCCATGGACGCCATCCTGCCAGTCCTGCTGTTCGTCCTGATTGCGGCTGCCGTGTCGGTAGGCCTCGTCGTTTTCGCCCAACTCGTCGGCCCCAAGCGGACCAGCGCCGTCAAGGAAATGCCCTACGAGAGCGGCATGGACCCGGTCCACGACACCCGGCGGCGGTTCGACGTCCGCTTCCATCTGGTGGCGATCACGTTCCTCGTGTTCGACGTCGAACTGCTGTTTCTCTATCCCTGGGCCGTCGCCAGCCGCTCCACGGCAGGAATCGACGCTGCGGTCGCCGACGGGCTGGTCTCTGGGCGGGGGCTCGTGTTCGCGGGGGCGATGCTGTTCATCGCCATGGTCGTGATCGGTTTCGCATACGACTGGCGCAAGGGGGTGTTTCGATGGCGGTAATCACGGGCGGCAACACCGGAAAGCTCGAACTTCCCGAAAACGTCTTTGTCAGCAAGCTCGACGAACTGGCCAACTGGTGCCGCAAGAACAGCCTCTGGCCGATGCCCTTCGCGACCGCCTGCTGCGGCATCGAACTGATGGCCACCGGCGCAAGCAAGCACGATCTCGCCCGGTTCGGGGCCGAGGTGTTTCGTTTCAGTCCGCGTCAATGCGACCTGATGATCGTCGCCGGACGGGTGGTGATGAAGATGCTGCCGGTGCTCCAGCGGATCTGGCTGCAGATGCACGAGCCAAAATGGTGCATTTCGATGGGAGCCTGTGCCAGCACAGGGGGCGTATTCGACACCTATGCCGTCGTGCAGGGGATCGACCGCTTCATTCCGGTCGACATGTACGTTCCCGGCTGTCCGCCGCGGCCCGAACAGCTCATCCAGGCGATCATCGATCTTCAGGACAAGATCCAGCGTGAGGGCACGATCACGGGCCGCGAGTTCGATACCGCCGAGCGGCAGCGTCGCAAGCGGGCCCTGGTCGAGGCCTCGGAACTGCTCACGATCGACGCCTCCCGCAACCCGGTGATCCAGCGGGAGCTGACCCAGATCGCCGGACGGAACTGATCTCACCCGCACCCCCAGTGCCCATTCCCGCGTTTCACGACATGGCCGAACCCTCCACCCACGCAGACCCCAGTCGGTCCGACCCGGTCCTCGACGCCCTCGCGGCCGCCGTGGGCCCGATCGAGACCTCGACCTTCCGCGGACAGACCCGGGTGGTGATCGATGCCGAGAGATCGATGGAGTCGCTGCGGCTGCTCAAGGAGCAGGGGTTCGACCTGCTCGTCGACGTCAGCTGCGTCGACTATCTCGAATACAAGGGGGCGAAGCACCGCTACGGACTCGTCTACCTGCTTGCCTCCACGGCGACCAACCGGCGGCTCACGGTTCGCCTGTTTGTCGACGACCCTGACCCGACGGTTCAGAGCGTCGTGCCTCTCTGGGGGGCCGCCAACTGGCTCGAGAGGGAGGTCTGGGACCTGTTCGGCATCCGCTTCACCGGGCACCCCGACCTGCGACGGCTGGTGATGCCTGAGGCGTTCACTGCCCATCCGCTGCGGAAGGACTACCCGCTTCAGGGCCGCGGCGAGCGGCACAATTTTCCGGTCCTCACCCGAGACGACGGCTGAAGGAAATCGCATGGCGATCGCACCAACCGAATTCGAGACCCGCGACCTGCCGGCCGCCGACGGATCCCGCTCCGAGGACTACCTCTGGACGCTCAACTTCGGCCCGCAGCATCCGGCGACCCACACCACCCTCCGGCTCGTGCTCAAACTGGAGGGGGAACGGGTGGTCGATGCAATGCCCGAAATGGGCTATCTGCATTCCGGGTTCGAAAAGATCGGCGAGCACCTGACCTTCAATCAGTACGTCACGGTCACCGACCGGATGAACTACATCTCGCCGATGGCCAACAACGTCGCCTGGCACCATGCCGTGGAGACGCTGCTGGGCATCGAACTCACGCCCCGTTGCCGGTACATCCGCACGATCATCGCCGAACTCGCCCGGATCAGTGATCACCTGCTCTGCAACGGAGCCGTCGGCCTCGACACCGGTGCGTTCACCTTCTTCCTCTACGGCTTCTATCAGCGAGAGGTGATCTACGACATCTTCGAGACCCTCTGCGGTGCCAGGTTCACGAACAGCTACACCCGCGTGGGAGGCGTCTCGCAGGACTTCACTCCGCTGGTGATCGAAAAGATTCGCAGTTTCGTGAAGACGTTCCCCAAGACGCTCGACGACATGGAGCGGCTGCTGACGCGAAACCGGATCTTCGTCGACCGCACGAAGGGGGTGGGAGTGCTCACCAAGGCCGAGGCGATCGACGGCGGCGCGACGGGCCCGGTCGCCCGGGCCAGCGGCGTGACCCGCGACCTCCGCCGCGACGAACCCTATCTCGCCTACGGCGAACTCGATTTCCAGATCTGCTGCGCGAGTGCCGGCGACTGCTACGCTCGCTACCTCGTCCGGATGCAGGAGATGCGGGAGAGTCTGCGGATCGTCGCCGATGCCCTCGAGAATCTCCCTTCGGGTCCCGTGAATGTCGGCATCGACCAGCGGACCGCCCTGCCGACCAAGCAGCAGGTCTATTCCACGATCGAGGGCACGATCTCGCATTTCGAGCTCTCGATGAGCAATCGAGGCTTCGAGGTCCCCTGCGAGGAGAGCTACGCGGCCATCGAGGCTCCCAACGGCGAACTCGGCTTCTATCTCGTCGGCGACGGCGGCGAGACCGCCTACCGGGCCCGCTGCCGGCCGCCATCGGTGCTCCACTTCGCCCTTTTCCCCCATCTGATCCGCGGCCACACCCTCTCCGACGTGGTGGCCGTGCTCGGCAGTCTCAACATCATCGCCGCGGAGCTCGACCGATGATCGCCCCGAAGCGAGTCCTGACCGAGGAGATGGTGGCCCAGATCGAGGCACTCGCTCCGCGCTATCCGAATCGTCGGGCATTGACCCTGCCGGCGATCCACATCGTCAATGCCGAACTCCGGCACGTGCCGCTGGAGGCGGTGGCGGAGATTGCCGCCGTGCTTGGACTCGCCCCGGCCGAGGTGCAGGACACGCTGACGTTCTACCAGTTCTTCCATCAGGAGAAGCCGCACGGGAAGGTTCGGGCCTTCGTCTGCCGCTCGGTCTCCTGCGCCCTCCGAGGCGGCGACCAGTTGCTCGAGCACCTCTGCCACAAGAATGGCATCGAGCCCTATGGCACGACGGCCGATGGCGAACTCACGATCGAGCCGGCCGAGTGCCTCGGGGCCTGCGACTTCGCCCCCTGCATCCTCGCCAACGACGACCTGCTCAAGAACATGACCCCCGAAACAGCCGCGGCCGCCCTCAAGCAGCCCCGGGCGAAGGCCACCTGACCATGCAGCCATTCAAGCCCGTGCTCCTCGAGGCCGTCGGTGTGCCCGACGGCAACACCCTTGCCAGCTACAAGAGCCGCGGCGGCTACGCACCCCTCGAGCAGACGCTCGCCGGCAGGCAGCCGGCCGACGTGGTCGAGATGGTGAAGTCGTCGGGGCTTCGGGGCCGCGGCGGCGCCGGCTTCTCGACGGGCCTCAAGTGGACGTTCCTGCCGAAGGATCATCCCGGGCCGATCTACCTTTGCGTCAACGCCGACGAGAGCGAGCCGGGCACGTTCAACAACCGGATCCTGATGGAGGACGATCCCCATCAGGTGATCGAGGGGATCATCCTCTCGTCCTTCGCCACCCGTGCCTCCACGGCCTACATCTATCTCCGCTACGAGTATCCGACAGCCTGGCACCGCCTCCAGGCGGCGATCGACGAGGCCTATGCCGCCGGCTACCTCGGGAAGAACATCCGCGACAGCGGCTTCTCGCTCGACATCTACCTCCACCGCGGCGCCGCGGCCTACATCTGCGGCGAGGAGACAGGCCTGATCGAGAGCCTCGAGGGCAAGCGGGCCTGGCCGCGGATCAAGCCCCCATTCCCGGCGATCGAGGGGCTGTTCCGCAAGCCGACGGTCGTCAACAACATCGAGACGATGGCCTGCGTCGCCCAGATCGCCCGCCGCGGCGTCGACTGGTTCAAGTCGATCGGCGTGCCGGCCGACCCCGGCAACCCGCGGGATCCCGGCTCCTACGGGCCGAAGCTCTACTGCCTCTCGGGCCACGTCGAGAAGCCCGGCTGCTACGAGGCGCCGCTCGGGATCACGGCCCGGGAGCTGATCGATCACTTCGGCGGTGGTGTCTGGAAGGGCCGCCGGGCCAAGGCGGTGATCCCGGGTGGGATCTCGATGGGCCTGATGACCGAGAGCGAACTCGACACCCCGCTCGACTTTGCCGGCCCGGGCAGGGTCGGCTGTCTCGGCCTCGGAACCGCGGCCGTGGTCGTGATCGACGACCAGACGAGCATCGTCGACTTCCTCCACAACTCCTGCCGCTTCTTCGCCCATGAGTCGTGCGGCCAGTGCACGCCCTGCCGCGAGGGGACGAGCTGGTCGCTGCGGATGCTCGAGCGGATCAAGGCCGGCAAGGGCCGGCTCAAGGATCTCGACCTGCTGGCCGAGATCGGCAACACGATGGGCATGATGCCTGGATCGACGATCTGCGGCCTCGCCGACGGGGCCGCCTGGCCGATCAAGAACGCGATCAAGAAGTTCCGCGGCGAGTTCGAAGACTACATCAGAAGCACCAATCCCTCGGGCTGGATGGTGACCGACCCCGTCCCAGCCCTGCAGATCGTGGGAGCACACTGATGCCGGTCGTCATCGTCGACGGACAGGAAATCGAGATCGGGGCCGACGAGCGGCTCAACTGCATCGAGGCCGCCCGCCGCGCCGGCGCGGAGATTCCGCACTACTGCTGGCATCCTGGGCTCTCGGTCGTGGCCAGTTGCCGGATGTGCCTGATCGAGACCGGACAACGTGACGCCGCCAGTGGCAAGATCACGATGATGCCGAAGCTCGTGCCGGGCTGCCAGACGCCCGTCAAGGACGGCACGGTGATCGTCACCAAGAGCGATCTCGTCACCAGCAGCAGGGCCCGGGTCGAGGAGGCACTGCTGATCGATCATCCGATCGACTGCCCGATCTGTGACAAGGCGGGCGAGTGCCTGCTGCAGGACTACCACTTCCAGCACGGCCAGGCAGAACGCCGTGCCGACCTCCATCCGTTCACGAGCCGCAAGCGGGACGTCGGCCCGACGGTCACGCTGTTCGTCGACCGCTGCATCATGTGCACCCGCTGCGTCCGGTTCACCCGCGAGGTGGCCGGGACCGCCGAACTGATGGTGACCAGTCGCGGTGCCAAGGAGGAGATCGACGTCTTCCCCGGCTTTCCCCTCGACAACAAGCTCGCCGGCAACGTCGTCGACCTCTGTCCCGTCGGTGCCCTCGGCGACAAGGATTTCCTCTATCAGCAGCGGGTCTGGTTCCTGAAGCGGGAGGCCAACGTCTGCGGCGGCTGCTCGGCTGGCTGCTCGATCTACACCGAGCACAACCAGGACACGGTCTACCGGCTCAAGCCGCGGGAGAATCCGCATGTCAACACCTGGTGGATCTGCGACGAGGGCCGCTACGGCTGGCACCATCTCCACGACCCCGCCCGACTGGTCGAGGCGGGCCGCCGTCGTCCGGCCGAACGCGGCCGCCCGACCGAATACGAAACGGTCGAGTGGGCCGATCTCGTGGTGCGGCTGCGGGACGACCTGACCCGGGCCGGCAGGCTGGCAGTTGCCGTCTCTCCGATGCTCACGGTTGAGGAGGCCTGGATGCTCTGCGCCGTGGCCCGGTCGATCGATCCGCAGGCCTACCTCGCCGTCGGCCATCTGCCGACCGCCGACAGCGACGAGACCTTCCCCGGCGGATTCACGATCCGGGCCGAGAAGTGTCCCAACCGACGCGGCGTCGAGGCGGTGGTGGCGCTCTTCGATCCTGCGGTGCACGGCTGGAGCGATCTCCTCGCCCACGTCGGCGGCGGCAACGCCGACGCCGCCTGGATCACTGCCGGCTATCCGACATCCGGCCGCGGACCGTGGATCGACACCGATACCGCCGCGACGTTCGCGAATCTCTCCTGCCTCGTGGTGCAGGACATGTTCGATTCCCCGCTCTCGCAACTCGCCTCCTGGCGGCTGCCCGCCGCCGGCTTCGCCGAACGGGCTGGAACCTGGGTCAACGTCGCCCACCGAGCCCAGGCCTTCGAACAGGCGATCCGTCCGCCGGCAGGAGTCTGGCCGGAGGGTCGGTTGTTCTGGAACATGCTCGGCCGGCGCGGGCTCTACGACCCGTCCGCGGTTCGCAGGCAGCTCGCCGAGTCTGCGTCACTGGCGGCGCTGGCCGGCGAGATACCCGCCCACGGAGTCGACCTCCGGATCCACCAACTCGCCTGAACAACCGCCTGAACACGGCGCCCGCCCCCCTTGCCCGTCACCGCTCCATGAATTCACTCTCCACGCTCCTGCCCAGTCCGACGACGCTCGCCGCGCTCGCCAAGATCGGCCTGCTGATCGGTGGCCTGATGACTGCGGCGGCCTACCTCGTGCTGCTCGAACGCTGGATCGCCGCCTGGGTGCAGGATCGCCGCGGCCCCAACCGGGTCGGCATTCCGCTCACGAAGATCCGTCTCTTCGGTCTCGGCCAGCCGCTTGCCGACGGCCTCAAGATCATCCTCAAGGAGGACTTCACGCCGAAGCACGTCGACAAGGTGCTCTACAACGCGGCCCCGCTGGTGATCCTCGCCGCCTCGCTGGCGATCTTTGCCGCCATCCCCTTCGGCAGCGTGCTGCCTCCGCTCAACATTCCGGGCCTGCCCGATCCGGTACCGTTCCTCGTAGCCCCAGGGCTCGACGTGGGCGTGCTCTGGGTCTTCGCCCTCTCCAGCATCGCTGTCTACGGCGTGCTTCTCGGCGGCTGGGCGAGCAACAACAAGTACGGTTTCCTCGGCGGGCTGCGGTCGAGCGCCCAACTCGTGGCCTACGAGATCCCGCTCGGACTCGGGCTGCTCGGGGTCGTGCTGGCGGCCGGCTCTCTCAAGCTCGACACGATCATGAACGCCCAGGCTGAGACAGGCATCTGGTATGCCTTCGCGCAGCCGCTCGGATTCCTCGTGTTTCTCGTCGCCAGCTTCGCCGAGGCCGCCCGGCTGCCCTTCGATCTCCCAGAGGCGGAGCAGGAGCTGGTCGGCGGCTACCACACGGAGTATTCGGGGATCAAGCTGCTGCTGTTCCTCGTGGCCGAGTTTCTTCACATGATCACGGCGGCCTTCCTGATCGTGATCATGTTCCTCGGCGGCTGGCATCTCTGGGGAGTCACCGGCTCGGGCAACGAGGTCAGCTGGGCGGGAGCGTTCCTGCGCTTCGGCGTGCTCTCGGCCAAGATCCTCGCCGTGATCGTGTTCTTCATGCTCGTCCGCTGGAGCTGGCCGCGATTCCGATTCGACCAGCTGATGAACCTCGCCTGGAAGGTGATGCTGCCGCTCGGGCTCGCGAATCTGGTGACGGTCGCGGCCGTCGAGGAATTCCGGCCGCAGCTCGTGGCCGCCCTCGGTGCCGGCCCGGCCTCCTGGCTGGCGATCGCCATTCCCTGGGCGGTCTTTTTCGTGGGCTGGATCGCGGCGGGCGTGTTCACCCCGTCCGGCACAGACAACAGGCCGATCCGGGCCCGTGGACCGCTCGACATCGAACACGATCTGCTCGAACACGAACTCGCAGGTAGCCGATGAAACCCAGCGACCCAGGCATCACATGGCTCGAGGAGAAGCCGCTCGGACTGGCAGAGCGGCTCTACCTGCCGCTCTTCATCCAGGGACTGACCACCACCGCCCGCCACATGGTGAGTCCGAAGGTCACCGTCAGTTTTCCCGAGCAGCGTCCCCAGGTCGGCAACCCGCTGATCTACCGAGGCGTCCACCGGCTCAACCGCGACCCGGAAGGCCGGGTGAAGTGCGTTGCCTGCTTCCTCTGCGCCACGGCCTGTCCGGCCCACTGCATCGACATCGTGGCCAGCAACAGCCCCTGGCCCGACCGGGAGAAGTATCCGGAAAGCTTCCAAATCGACGAACTCCGCTGCATCTTCTGCGGAATGTGCGAGGAGGCCTGTCCGGTCGATGCGATCGAGCTCACCAGCCTGCTCGACCTCACCGGCAAGAGCCGCGAGGAGATGATTTTCGACAAGGAAAAACTTCTCAGTGTCTACGACATGACGAAGGACGCCGAGCCGATGAAATCGGCCACGCTGGGAGGCACGCTGTGATTGCCGCCGTCCTGCCTCCGCTCTCACCGGGAGTGCTGCTCGCGGCGGCCGTCGCGTCGGCAGCGGCCAGCCTCTGGCTGCTGCTCCCTCGTGGCACCGAGAACGTCGCCGCCCGCTGGCTCGGCATGCTGCTCGGGGCCGCCGCCCTGGCCGGCTTCATCGCCACCGGCCGCAGACTCGGCGGCCTCGGCGAGGAGGCGGTCTTTCTCACCGTCTCGCTCGTGGCCGTGATCTCCGGCGCGGCCACGATCGTCACCCGATCGCCGGTCTATGCCGCGATCTGGTTCGCGATGGCCCTGACCGGTGTCGCCGGCGTGCTGCTCGTGCTCGGGGCCCAGTTTCTCGGCGTGGCCACGATCGTGGTCTACGCCGGTGCGATCCTGGTGATGTTTCTGTTCGTGCTCATGCTCGCCCAGCCCTCGGGGCTTGCACCCTACGACCGCGTCTCGAGCGAACCCCTGCTCTCCGCCGTGGCCGGTGCCGTGCTGCTCGGTCTGCTCACGCTCACGATCGGCCGTCTCTCCGCGGAACCGGCTGCCTGCTGTGCCGTTCCCTCCCGAACGGCTGCGGTGGCAGGCGAACCGATCGCTTCGAAACCGTCCGCCACCGATCCGACGATCGCCGACGATCCGCTTGGCAACGATCAGATCGCCCGACTCGGTGCCGAACTCTTCGGCCGGCACCTGCTGGCTGTCGAGGTGGCGGGACTGCTCTTGCTGGTTGCCCTGATCGGGGCCGTCGCCGTCGTTTCCCGGGGCGAGGCCGCGCTCGAAGCCGATCGTGGCCTTCTCTCTGAAAGGGCACGCGGATGATGCTCCCCACCTGCCCGATCTGCCCGATTGTGGCAGCCGGCTCGATCCCCCTGCTGCACAACGCGCTGATCGTCGGCGCGATCCTGTTTGCCCTCGGACTCGTCGGAATCCTCACCCGCCGCAACCTGATCGTGATGTTCCTCTCGGCGGAACTCATGCTCCAGGGAATCTCCGTCAGCCTCGTCGCCTGGAGCCGGTATCACGGCGACTGGGGCGGGCATGTGCTCGTGATCTTCGTGCTCACGGTGGCAGCCTGCGAGGCCGCCGTGGCCCTCGTCTTCGTGCTCCAGGCCTTCGCCCGCACCGGCCGTCTCGACGCCGCCGCCTGGCAGTCGCTCCGCGACGAGAGCCTCTCGCGGACGGTCGATCGGGAACTGCCCGCATCCGACGCCACACCCGCATCATGGCCTCGACTCTCTCCGGCGGGCGTGCTCCCTGCGGGTGGCGGCGAGGACAACCAGCAACGCGAACACATCTGACGCCCCGGGGCGTCCTCACTCTCCTCCCATCATGCAGTCGATCTCACCGACCTCGCTCCTCGTGCTCGTACCGCTGCTGCCGCTCGTCGGAGCGATCCTGACGATCCTCCTTGGCAGGGTGCTCGGTTCCCGTGCCCACCTGCCGGCGATCATCGGGATAGCGGCGGCGGCAGCCGCGGCTGTCACGCTGCTTCTGGCGACATCCGGCCAGGTCGGGGGCACGAGCGGCGGCCATGCGGAACCCGTCCGTCCGGTGGAGATGATCTCGACGCTCTGGCAGTGGGCCACAGTGGATTCCGCCTACACACCCCCCGCCGGCAGCCCGGCCGCGATTCCAGGCACGGCGGTCGGTGGCCAGGGGGACGCCCGTGCCTTCTCGATTCCGGTGGCGCTGCGGCTCGACCCACTGACCGCAACGATGCTTACGATCATCACCTGCGTCGGTCTGCTGGTGGCGATCTACTCCGTCGGCTACATGCACGACGACCCCGGCTATCCGCGATTCTTCGCACTCGTCTCGCTGTTCGTCTTTTCGATGGCGATGCTCGTCGCCGCCAGCAACTTCCTGATCGTCTACGTTTTCTGGGAGGCGGTGGGTGCCTGCAGCTACCTGCTGATCGGGTTCTGGTTTCGCAAGCCGGAGGCAGCCCGGGCGGCCAAGAAGGCCTTTCTCGTCAACCGGATCGGCGACTTCGGCCTGGCGATCGCCACCTTCCTGCTCTGGATGACATACGGCACCCTCGACTTCCACGACACCCTCTCGGCAGACGGCACGATCCTGCCTGGAATTCTCGGCCAGACCCGGCTCGCCGACGCGGCGGGCATCGTTGGCGGAACCGTCGGCACCGCCATCTGTCTGCTGCTGTTGCTCGCCGCCTGCGGCAAGAGTGCCCAACTGCCGCTGCACGTCTGGCTGCCCGATGCGATGGAGGGGCCGACCCCGGCCAGCGCCCTGATCCACGCAGCGACGATGGTGACGGCCGGCATCTACCTGATCACCCGTTCGGCGCCGCTGTTTGTCGCCTGTCCGGGTGCCCTGACGATGGTCTCTATCGTGGGTGCGACGACGGCGCTCGTGGCGGCCCTGATCGCGACGGTGCAAAACGACCTCAAGCGGGTGCTCGCCTACTCCACGATCAGCCAGTTGGGCTACATGTTCGCCAGCCTCGGCACCGGCACGATGCTCGGCTTCACGGCGGCGATCTTCCACCTCGTGACCCACGCCTTCTTCAAGGCGCTGCTCTTTCTCGGAGCCGGGTCGGTGATGCATGCAATGGGGGGCGTGATCGACATGCGTCGGTTCGGTGGACTGCGGCGGATCATGCCGATCACGGCCGCCACGTTCCTCGTCGGCGGCCTGGCCCTGGCCGGCGTTGCACCCTTTGCCGGATTCTTCAGCAAGGACGAGATCCTCGCCACGATTCATGCGAAGGCCTGGCCGAACGCACATGGAACGCACCACGAGGCCGCTCCTGCAGGCGGCCATGCCGATGCGTTCCAGAGCCCGTTTCTCCCGGTCTCCCACGGCACCGTCTCCAGGACGGGCGGCGATTCCGCCAGCACCGGGCTCGATGCCCTCGACCGCCCCGCGACCTGGCAGACCCTCTACTGGATGGCGCTTCTGACTGCCGGCCTGACCGCCTTCTACACCTTCCGCGCGATCGTCATGACCTTCACGGGGCCGACCCGGGTGCCCGATGAGGCTGGGCATCATGCCCATGAATCGCCCCCCGTGATG
>CAMDFJ010000040.1 GCA_945897435.1 Candidatus Kuenenia stuttgartensis
GGCCTGGGGATCGAGGCAGCCCTCGCCGCCGGATCCTGTCGCCGGGACGACCTCTGGGTGACCTCGAAGCTCTGGAACACCTACCACCACCCCGACCACGTGCGGGCCGCCTGCGAGCGGTCGCTGCGGGACCTGCGGCTCGACATGCTCGACCTGTATCTCGTGCACTTTCCGATCGCGCTTGAATACGTTCCCTTCGAGGTCCGCTATCCGCCCGGATGGCTGCACGATCCGGCCGCGGCGGTTCCGCGGATGAAGCCGGCGGCCGTGCCGCTGGCCGAGACCTGGGGGGCGATGGAACGGCTCGTCGAGCAGGGGCTCGTGCGTCGGATCGGCCTTTGCAACTGCACGGTGGTGCTGCTGCGGGAGCTCCTGATGCAGGTCTCGCTCCGGCCGGCCATGCTGCAGGTCGAACTGCACCCCTTCCTCACCCAGGAACATCTGCTCCGCTTCTGCCGCGAGGAGGGCATCGGACTGACGGCCTATTCGCCGCTCGGTGCCCCCTCCTACGTGCCGCTTGGCATGGCCGAGGCATCCGACTCTGTGCTCGTGCATCCGGTCGTGCTGGAGATCGCCGAGGCGGTCGGTCGGACGCCCGCACAGGTGGTGCTCCGCTGGGGCATCCAGCGGGGCACGTCGGTGATCCCCAAGACCTCGCGGCCCGAACGGCTGCGGGAAAACCTCGCCGCCGCCGATTTTTCGCTCAGGCCTGAGCAGATGCGGGCGATCTCGGGGCTCGATCAGCGACGCCGGTTCAACGACCCCGGCGTGTTCTGCGAGAAGGCGTTTGGAACCTTCTTCCCGATCTACGACTGACCCGATCGGCCTGCCGCCCTGTCGATCCGGTCAAGGACCGCGGCGATGACCTCCCGGTCGCTGGCGGGCCGCCTCGGGCTCTGGGGATGTGGTTCGTCGCTGGCGACGAGGCCGCGGAGATGGAGGGCCTGGGCCATCGAATGCTTGTAGGCGGGCACCGGCCGACGGAAGGCGAAGTCGCCCAGGGCCTGCAGGGCGTCGTCGAGTTCGTCGAACCGGCTGTCGCCTTCCGCCCACCAGCGGTCCCGCTGGGCGAAGGCCTCCGGGTCTGCGGTCGAGAGCCCGAGCAGCCAATCGCTGCCGTAGCGAACCATGTCGATCGCCAGATCGTTGCCGGTAAAGACCCTGAAGTCGGGGCGGGTGGCGTTGCGGAGGGCGAGCCGCTCCCATTCGAGCCGCCGCGAGAGCGACGAATGCTTGGCTCCGATGCAGTTTGGAATCCGCATCATCGCCCCATAGCCGTCGATGCCGAGCACCCTGCCGCTGGGAAGAAACTCCGTCGAGAGCTCGAATCCGATGAAGCGGTCGACCCGTCGGGCCAGGGCCTCGTAGCGGGCGATCATCTCGGCGTCGCCCCCTGCGGTCAGGCCGAACGACGGAAAGATCACCGGGGTCGCCCCCACGGCGGCGAGCATCTCGAACTGCCTGGCATAGGCTGCCTCATCGAACGGGCTGCCCGGTCCGTCGGCGACGTGGGCTCCGGCCACGAGGTCGCCATTTCCGAGCACGGCCCGGCCGCGACGGAGCGCCTCGCTGCGGGTCGCATCGTCGAGCAGGTTGACGTAGCCGGTGTCCATGTTGACTGCCGGCGTGATGCCCGCCGCCGCCGTTCGGGCGACGTGGGCCTCGAATCCCGTCCAGTCGATCGTGCCGCTGCCGGTGAAGGGGAGGAGGATCGCCGAGATGCCGCTGATCCTTCGGCGTGGGCGAACGAGCCTGGCGGGGTCGATGGCGTCGGGGGAGAGGTGTACCATGCCCCAAGTATCCATTCCGCCCTTCGATTGGAAACATCCCCGATGCAGTTTCCACGGGTTGCACGGTTTCGGACGGTCGCCGATCTGAGGAGCCACTGCGATTCGATCGGGGCGAGGATTCCGCTCGACGATGCCCTGGAGACCGCCGCCGAGGGGTCGCCGCTGGCATCCGCGATCGAGATCGGTGGCCGGCGGGTGGGCAACCGCTGGTGCATCCATCCGATGGAGGGCTGGGATGCGACCGCCGACGGCCGTCCCAGCGAGACTGTGATCCGTCGCTGGCGGCACTTCGGCACGAGCGGGGCGAAGCTCATCTGGGGTGGCGAGGCCCTGGCCGTGGTGCCCGAGGGCCGGGCCAACCCACACCAGCTCTGCGCTCCTGCCTGCGGCAGCGAGGGGCTTGCGACGCTCGTCGCGGCGACCCGCGATGCCCATCGCCAGCGGCACGGGGACGACGGCGATCTGGTCGTCGCCATCCAGCTCACGCATTCCGGGCGGTTCTCCAGGCCGAGCGGTGCCGGCTTCCGGCCGCGGATCGCCTACCATCATCCGCTCCTCGATGCCCGCCACCGGATCGATCCGGAGAGCGCCGAGTGCCTGCTTTCCGATGACGACATCGAGCGGTTGATCGATGCCTATGTCGCCGCCGCCTGCGACGCCGAGGCGGCCGGGTTTGACATGGTCGACCTCAAGGCCTGCCACGGCTATCTGATCCATGAATTTCTCTCGGCCCGGCGCCGGCCCGGCAGGTTTGGCGGCGACTTCGAGGGCCGGACCAGGCTGCTGCGAACGCTCGTCGCCCGGGTGCGACAGGCATGCCCCGGGCTCGTCATCGGCGTGCGGCTCTCGCTCTTCGACATCGTGCCCTGGCACAAGGTGGACGGGCACGGCGAGCCCTGGCCCCACAGCGATGCGATCCCCTACGACTGCGGCTTCGGCGTCGATGCGGCCGACCCGACCCGGATCGATCTCGCCGAGCCGATCCGGCTGCTCGCGATCCTGCGGGACGAGGGGGTCGCCTCCGTCAACCTCACGGCCGGCTCCCCCTACACCGTGCCGCACGTCAGCCGTCCGGCGGCGTTTCCGCCATCTGACGGCTATCCGCCGCCCGAGGATCCGCTGCTCGGCGTCTGGCGACAGATCGAGGCCGCGGCCGTGGCCAAGGCCGCCGTGCCCGGGCTCGTGCTGGTCGGCACGGGATACACCTACCTTCAGGACTATGTCGTGCACGCGGCCCAGGCGGCTGTGCGCCGCGGAATGATCGACCTCGTCGGCCTCGGCCGGATGGTGCTTTCCTATCCCGAACTGCCCGCCGATTCGCTGGCCGGCCGGTCACTTGCCCGGCCGCTCGTCTGCCGCACCTTCAGCGACTGCACGACAGCGCCGAGAAACGGCCTCCGCAGCGGCTGCTATCCGCTCGACGAGTATTACAAGCGGCTCGAACCGGAGGCATCGACGCTGAAGGCGATCAAGGCCAAGGGCTGACGCCTTCAGCCGGCTTGACGGCCGCACGGGTTTGCTGCGGTTCTCGCCTCGCATGCCCGTCGTAGGACAGGCTTCAGCCTGTCATTCAAAGACCCACCACCCCGCGCCAGACCCGGAGGGACGGGTCAGAGCCAGCGACCGGAGGTCGCCAAGCAAACAACGGCAGGATGCCGTGCGTTTGCGTGAAACCAGCCGCATTGGTTCGTCGGCGGTGACATGCTCGGAGTCGGCGGATTTTGCTACAGGAGGCGTGTTTGGCCGGTTGAGGGTTTTGTGTGAGGCGCAAAATTCACCGTCTCCTGCGCGTGCCCCCGACCGCCTCCTCAGCATCTGGAGTTTTTGGAGAGCGGGTGAAGCGGGAGAGGCAGAGAGGGGCGTGGTGAGTATGTCTGCCTCTGCCCGATGTGGGACAGGCTTCAGCCTGTCATTCAAAGACCCACCACCCCGCGCCAGGCCCGGAGGGTCGGGTAAGCACCAGCGACCGGAGGTCGCCAAGCAAACAACGGCAGGATGCCGTGTGTTTGCGTGAAACAGCCGGCCGGGTAAGCACCAGCGACCGGAGGTCGCCAAGCAAACAACGGCAGGATGCCGTGTGTTTGCGTGAAACAGCCGTCTACTCGCCCTGCGGTTCTTCGGCGTAGGCCTGCCAGGCGGCGTCGATGCGGGCGGCTTTTTCGTCGCCGGTGTGAAATATGAACCGGTGCCGCAGGCGGATCGATTCGCCAGGGGCGAGCGTTGTCATCATCTCGGGCTGAGATGGATCGATGCTCTTCTGGGCAAACGGGTTGGCCGTGAACAGGCCGTAGGAGCGGACATGCCAGCGGGTCGGATGGCGGAAGCTGGAGGGATGCTCGAGGATCGCGACGCCGAGGATCCCGCCCTCGATCGGACCGTGGTAGTCGCACCAGCGGGCGGGCCTGCCCCAGGCGGCGGCGTCGACGAGACCGTCGCTGTTGACGATCCGTCCGCCCTGTTTCGAATCGACCGCGATCTCGACGGGCATCCGGATCGAGAGCCCCGCATCCTTGCGATCGCCGAGACGGACCGGACGCGAACCAGCGAGGAGATCCTGATCGAAATCGATCGTGCGGGCATCGGCAGTCGCACGGAAGACGAGCCGGCGCCGCTCGCTGAACAGCGGTTCGTCCTTTGAATCGAGATGGTCGCAGACCGAGTCGACGACCGCCCGGGCATCGTCGGCCGAAAGTCGGCTGAACTCCCGGTGCCTGATCCGGCCGAGTTTGGCGAGCGATTCCCGCGCCTTGGCGGTGGTCTTCTCGGCCTCGAGCTGGCCGGCAAACGTCGAACGGTCGTGCCAGGTGTCGGAGCCGGCGTCCTCGTGACCGAAGAAGATGCCGCGGTGGTGCGGGTGATCCCGCTGCACGGCCGGTTCGTCGGAACGGGTCTCCATCGGAAATGCCCGGGTCATCTCCTGCCCGGTCGGGCCGATGACGGGCCAGAGATAGGGCTTGTTCACCTCGTCGATCACGTAGCTGGCGAATGGCCTGCCGTCGAGCGAGACGACCACGCCATGGGCCGATTCCTCGATCGTGAACCGGGTGGCGGCCGGCGCGGCCACGGGCGGCGTGGCGAATGCCTCGGGATCGCCGGCGAGGGCGAGGACGCAGAGGGCGGTCAGGAACCATCGCAGGCGGTCGTGCATCGCGACTCCAAATTCGTTCAATTCCGATGACGGCAGGATACACTCATCACCATGCGTTACGCGATCTGCAACGAAACCTATGGCGACTGGCCGCTCGCCAGGGCCTGCGATCATGCGGCGGCATGCGGCTATGAGGGGCTCGAGGTCGCCCCGTTCACGCTCGCCGCCGGCCCCGAGGAACTCTCCGCAGGGCGGCGGGAAGAGATTCGACGCACGATCGAGGCCGCCGGCCTGACCTGCATCGGCCTGCACTGGCTGCTGGCGAAGACGACCGGGTTTCACGTCACCTCAGAAGATGCCGCAGTCCGGCGCCGGACGGCTGGCCGACTGGCCGATCTGGCCAGGCTCTGCGCCGAACTCGGCGGACGGGTGCTCGTGTTCGGCTCGCCCCAGCAGCGGAGCCTGCAGCCGGGTGTGTCGCCGGAGCAGGGGACAGAGAACCTCGTCGAGGTGTTTTCCGAAATCCTGCCCGTGCTCGAGGCGACGGGCACGGTCGTGGCCCTCGAGCCGCTCTCGCCCGTGGAGACGAACGTCCTCACGACCGCCGCCGAAACCTGCCGGCTGATCGAGCGGATCGGCTCGCCGCGGATCCGCCTGCATCTCGACGTCAAGGCGATGGCGAGCGAGGCGACGCCTATCCCAGAGATCATCCGGGCGTCGGCCCGCCATCTGGAGCACTTTCATGCCAACGACGTCAACCTCCAGGGGCCCGGGTTCGGAGATGTTGATTTCGTGCCGATCTTCGCCGCCCTGCGGGATGCGGGATACGGGGGCTGGGTGAGCGTGGAGGTGTTCGACTATGCTCCCGGCGTCGAGCGGCTGGCGGGCGAGAGCATCGCCACGATGCGTGCCGCCGCCCAGGGAGCCATTCGTTCATGAGCAGTTCATCGTCGGCCCAGGCCCGGTTCGAGTCGCTGGGGCTCGTGCTTCCTCCCGCCCCGAAGCCGATCGGGGCCTACACGCCGTTTCTCCGGGTCGGCGGCCATGCCTACGTCTCGGGGCACCTCCCGACGCTGCCCGATGGCACGCTCATCAAGGGCCGGGTGGGCGGCGATCTCGATCTCGACGCCGGCAAGGCGGCCGCCCGCCAGGTTGGGCTCACGATCCTCGCCACGCTGCTTGCAAACCTGGGATCGCTCGACCGGGTCGGCCGCGTGGTCAAGGTGCTCGGGATGGTGAGCTGCCCGGCCGACTTCGAGAAGCATCCGCACGTGATCAACGGCTGCAGCGAACTGTTCGCCGAGATCTGGGGGGCCGACAGGGGCGTGGGGGTGCGGAGCGCCTTTGGCGTGGCCTCGCTGCCGAACGGCGTGCCGGTCGAGATCGAGGCGATCTTCGAGCTGGTCTGACGGGGCTGTTCTCAGGACTGGAGCATGACGAAAGGGGTGCCGTGATGAACGAGTCGATTCGAAATCTCGGCGGGCGTGCGGCGTTGGCAGCCGTGCTTTGTCTTGTCGCCATCACGGGCTGTGCGCCCACGAAGAAGGTCGAGCAGCCCAAGGTCGAAAAAAAGCCGATCGAGACCCGCAAGACGATCGGCAAGACGACGCAGAACGTGCTCGAACTCTCCGAGGCCCTGAAGCAGGGGGGCGTGCCGGCGGAAATGTCGATCACCGGCGAGGGGATCGACGCCTATGCCGACGCCTACCGCACGACGGTCGGCAAGGGGGGCAGCATGGCGGTCGATCAGCGGATGTCGCTCTATCAGGCGGAGCATGGTGAACTCCCCAAGACCCATGCGGAGTTCATGGACCTGATCATCGGCAAGGGAAAGCCTGACGGCCTCAACCTGCCGATGCTGCCCTATTATCAGGAGTGGGCCTACGACACCGAGGCGAAGAAGCTGGTCGTCGTCGAGTTTCCCGCCAAGAAGGAACAGCGGAAGCAGGAGACGACCGGCGCCTCCGGACTCTGACACCCCGGACATGTTGCCGTGCACGAGCCCCGGGTCGTACGAAACCGGCTCTCGATCCTGGGCCTGGTGCAGGGGGTCGGGTTCCGGCCGTTCGTCTGGCGGCGGGCGCGACGGTTTGGCCTCGTGGGCTGGGTGGAAAACTTCAGGGGCGGCCTGATCGCCGAGGTGCAGGGACCGGCCCGATCTGTCGCCGGGTTTCTCCAGGATTTGGGTGCGGCAGCGCCGCCGCTCGCCGTGATCGAGCGGATCGAGGTGGAGGAGGTCGCGGCAGAGCAGACGGCGACCGGGTTCACGATCCTCGAGAGCGAGTCGCCAGACCGCGGCCCGGTGGCCGGCCCGGCGACGGTGGTTCCGCCCGACATCGCCACCTGCGCCGCCTGTCTCGCGGAGCTGTTCGATCCCTCCGATCGCCGCCATCGCCATCCGTTCACCAACTGCACCGACTGCGGGCCGCGGTTCACGATCATCAGGGGACTGCCCTACGACCGGCCGCTGACGACGATGCGGGGCTTCGCTCTCTGCGACGACTGCGCGAGAGAGTATGCCGACCCCGCCGATCGCCGGTTTCATGCCCAGCCAATTGCCTGCCCCGCCTGCGGGCCGACGATCCGGCTTTTCGTTCCGGATGAAGCGACGCCGGCCGGCGTGGGATCCATGGAAAAGATCGGCGGCGATGCGGCCCTGCGGGCGGCCCAGCGAATCCTTCGGTCCGGCCAGATTCTCGCGGTCAAGGGAGTCGGTGGGTTTCACCTCGTCTGCGATGCGACGAACGATGCGGCGGTGGGCCGGCTGCGAGACCGCAAGGGCCGGGTTGGCAAGCCGCTGGCGGTGATGGTCGGCGAGATTGCCGCCGCCCGGGCGATCGCCCGGATCGACGAGCAGGAGCGGCGGCTGCTCGAGTCTCGCGAGCGGCCGATCGTGCTGCTGCGGAAGAAGCGAGGGACCTCCGAGCCGGTGTCGGCCGACGTCTCCCCCGGCAACGCCTTTCTGGGGGTCATGCTCCCCTATAGCCCGCTGCATCATCTGCTCTGCGCCGGCATGCCGGCGCTTGTGGTGACGAGCGGCAATCTGGCTGAGGAGCCGATCGTCCACGACAACGAGATCGCGATCGAACGGCTTGCCCGGCTTGCCGATGCCTTTCTGCTTCACGACCGGCCGATCGAGGTCGCCTGCGACGATTCGGTCGTCCGCTGCGCGGCCGGGATCGCGATCCCGATCCGCAGGTCCCGCGGCTACGCACCGCTGCCGATCCGGCTGGCGTCGTCGGGGGGGGCCGTTCTCGCCGTGGGGGGCGAACTCAAGGCCGCCCTCTGCCTCGCCGACGGCGATCGGGCGATCATGAGCCAGCACATCGGCGACATGGGCAACCTCGAAACCCTCGATGCGCTCGCCCACACCGCCGAGCATTTGATGCGGCTGTTTCAGGTCGCTCCGGCCGTCATCGCCGCCGACATGCACCCGGGTTCTCTGTCGACCGGCTGGGCCCGGAGGTTTGCGGCGGAGCGGGGGATTCCGCTCGTCCTCGTGCAGCACCACGAGGCACATCTGGCCTCGCTGCTCGCCGAGCATGGCCGGCAGATCGAGGGCCTGATCGGCGTCTGCTTCGATGGCACCGGCTACGGCCACGACGGCACGATCTGGGGAGGCGAATTTTTTCTGGCCGCCGACGGCAGACTGCGGCGGGCGGCCCATCTCGAGCCGTTTCCACTTCCGGGCGGCGACGCGAGCATCCGCCATCCCTGGCGGACCGCCCTCGCCACGCTGCATGCCGCCGGCGTGGCATGGGATGAAACACTCGCGCCGGTCCGGCAGGCGGGAGCGGACCGGCGCCTGCTTGCCGGGCAGCTCGAGAGGAATCTCAACTGCGTGGCGACGAGCAGCATGGGACGGCTGTTCGACGCGGTCGCGGCGCTCGTCGGAGTCAGGCAGTCGATCAGCTACGAGGCCGAGGCGGCGATGCACCTCGAGGCCGTCGCGACCGAGGTGGACGACTCGGCAGGAGCCTATCGATTTTCGATCGGGACAGGATTGGTCGATTCAGGAGGGCCGATCGGGTCTGACGGGCCGATCAGGATCGATTGGCGTCCGGTCCTGCGGGAGATCCTGATCGACCTGCGCGGCGGAGAGTCTGCCGCCCGGATCGCGGCCCGGTTTCACCGCGGTGTCGCCCGGATGATCGCCGATGTCTGCAGCGGCCTGCTGGGTCGGGGAGCAGCCGACACGGTGGGGCTCAGCGGGGGCGTGTTTCAAAACGCACTGCTGCTCGAACTGACGACCGATGCCCTGCACGACGCGGGCTTCGAGGTGCTCGTCCACCAGCGGGTGCCCGCCAACGACGGCGGCCTCGCCCTCGGCCAGGCGATGCTGGCCCGTGCGGAACGGGCGGGGGGCTAGCGACCGCAACCGCCGTCAGAGTCCGCCCTGCTTCGCCAGTTCGTGGAAGTAGTGGCCCACCTTCTTCTGGTTTTTGAGGAGCCAGTCGATCGAGGGCTCGTTGTGCATCGCCTTGCGGATGGCGTTGAAGGTGGCCTCGCGGTGCGTTCTGAAGAGCACGTCGTGGTCGATCTTCGTCTTGGCGTCCCCCGCCGACGGGTCGAGCCAGACGGCCACGATGATCCCGATGTCGTTGACCTTGGCCTTGGGGATGTGCCCCTCGCGGACCGAATCGAGGACGGCGTTGGCGATCGCTGCCTGGACGGTGCCCATGAGGATGTTCGTGTAGCGGGCGTTGGGCGCCGTGTACTTGCTCACCATGAGCGTGGCGGGCCGCACCTGCACATCGCTGTTGAGGATCGCCCAGACCCGGCTGTGCCCCTTCACCTGGTCGCCGATCAGGTTTGCGATGGCGTAGCCGACGGGGCCGTCGAGTTCGCCGATCACCACCTCGGGCTCCGCCGCGCTCCAGGCCTCGTCGGCCTCCACCAGCGCCTCGCCCGTCCGCATCACGATCTTTTTGCCGGCCATGAATCGTCTCCTCGGGTGAGTCAGGATCGTACCCGCTCCGGCGGCAGCATGCGCACGACGAGCGATTCGTAGCCGAGAGGACGGTCGTAGGCGGCCGTATGCTCGATGCGGTCAACCTTCGAGACCAGTTCGATCCGGCCGACCCGCCTGCAGATCAGGCCGAGGAGCACCCGCATCAGCGTGCGGGCATGGGCGGCCCCGAGGCAGAGGTGGTCGCCAAATCCGAACGACACATGCGGGTTCGGCCGGCGGTCGAGGCGGATCGCATCGGCCTCGGGGAAGACCGTTTCGTCCAGATTCGCCGACGCCCAGCAGAGCGAGGCCCGATCCCCCGGCTTGACGGGGATGCCGTGGACGTCGGTATCGACGGGACAGACCCGGCCGATCTGCGTGAGCGGCATGAAGACCCGGAAAAACTCCTCGCTGGCGAGCACGATCCGACCGGGATCGGCCCGAAGTTCGGCGAGCGACTCGGGGTGCTCCGCGAGGTAGCCGATCGCGCAGGCCAGGCTGTGGATGACGGTGTCGCGGCCGCCGGCGAACATCAGGTTTGCGAAGCCGAGCATCTCGGGGCGGGTCAGTGGCCGGCCCCGGAATCTGGCCCTCGTGAGCAGGCCGTAGAAATCGTCGCCGGGATCGATCGCCGCCCTGTCGAACTGCTCCTCCAGATAGCGTTCGAGGTCGGCGGCCTTGCTCATACCCTGCTCGCCGTGGAACACGTGCACGCCCCAGCGAATGAATCGCTCGGCCTCCTCGACGGGCACACCGAGGAGCACGGTAAGCCCGCGGGACTGGAGCGGCAGGGCCAGTTCTGCCAGCACCTCGATCCTGTCGCGGCCCAGCGCCTCCGTGAGGAGCTTGTCGACGATCGCCTCGATGCGGGCGATGAATTCAGGCTGCCTCGCCCGGAGGAAAAACGGTTCCACGAGGTCGCGATACTCGGAGTGCTCAGGCGGATCGGTCTCGATCGGCAGCTGCCGGACCGACCGCAGGTGCTCCTCCGAGGGGATCGGCACCCGGTACGGTGCGTCGGAGCTGAACGTCTTCCAGTCCTTGGCCGCCCTGCGGACCTCCTCGTGCCGGAGGATCATCGGGATCAGCTCGCGGTCGGTCGGAAGCCCGAGCACGCCGCTCTGCCGGCGCGGCTCACGGAACGGATCGGGAATCTCGCTCATGGCAGATGCCGGCCGCGGTAGGGCACGGAGTGGAGGGACACTGATCAGGGAGTGAGCATAGCCCGCCTGGTGGCGAGGGAGGCCAGCCATTCCTCGATGCCGGCGCCGGTTTTGACCGATGTTTCGAGGACCTGCATGCCAGGCCGGACGGCGTCGATATTGGCCAGGGCCGTTTCGCGGTCGAATTCGCAGGCCTCGGCGAGGTCGATCTTCGTGATCGCGGCGATGTCGGCCGTGTTGAAGAGACCCGGATACTTGAGCGGCTTGTCCTCCCCCTCGGTGACCGAAAGCAGGGCGAGCCGGACCGATTCGCCGAGATCCCAGCTGGTCGGGCAGACGAGATTGCCGACGTTTTCGATGAACAGGTAATGGAAGTCGGCCAGATTCCAGTCGGCCAGATGGGCCCGCACCATCTCGGCCTCCAGATGGCAGAGGCCGTGGGTCATGATCTGGCGGACGGGCACGCCGCTGGCGGCGAGCCGACGGGCGTCGTTGTCGGTCTCGAGATCGCCGACGACGGCGGCCGCGGGGATGCCGCGGGCCAGGAGTCGGGAGAGCGTCTCCTTGAGAAACGCGGTCTTGCCCGTGCCCGGGCTCGAGACCAGGTTCACCACGAGCAGGCCGAGCGATTCGAATTCGCGGCGCATCTCGCGGGCCAGTTCGTCGTTCTTCTTGAGGATCCGGGTGCGGACCTCGAGGATTCGGGGCTGCGTCATGGGGTCGTCTCCGGGGCCAGTTCGATCGATTCAAGGTCGAGTTCCCGGCCGGCCCGGATCTCGCCGCTCAAGTGTCCGCACTCCGGGCAGGCAAGCCGCTGGATCCCGGGAAGTTCCCGCTCCGCCTCGCACGTAGGACACCAGATCCGGATCGGAACCTCGATGATCCTGAGCCTGGCAGCGGCCAGCGGCGTGCCTTCCGTGACCAGTTCAAAACTGTACCGCAGGGAGTCTTCGTGGACGCAGGAGAGCCGGCCGATCCGCAGCGTCACCGCCGAAACGCGACCGTCGCCGTGCAGCCGGGAATGCTCCCGGGCCAGTTCGGCGACGTTCATCGCGATCGAGAGTTCGTGCATGGCGAATTCTCCATATATAGTTTCCAGACACGTGGAGCGTTGTGGGAGATCGATCCAGCGTGGCTGTTGTGCCGGTCGTTCGGGGGCAGGGCAGATTGTCGCCTCTCTGGAAAGGCCTGGCGATCCTCGCGTGCGGTCTACTCGTCAGATTCGGGCTTTGATCTCGGCACAGACTGGCGGGGTTCCGAATGGCGGAAATGGGGTCGGATGTGGAAGTTCTGGTGATCGGCTGTGGCAATCTCCTCCGTGGCGATGATGCGGCCGGGCCGGTGCTGGTCAGCCGGATGGTCGATCGTGGCCTGCCGGAGGGGATTCGCTGCGTCGACTGCGGCACGGGCGGGATCGACGCGGCGCTCGCGATGCGGGGCGTGCCGGAGGTGGTCCTGGTCGATGCCTGCGCTTCGGGCAGCGAGCCGGGAACGCTGTTCGAACTGTCGGGCTCCGATCTCGAAGGCCTGCCGCCGCCGAAGGGCGTCAGTCTCCACTCCGTACGCTTCGATCATGCCATCGCCCTCGGCCGCTCGATGCTCGAGGACGAGTATCCGGCCAGGGTGACGGCCTGTCTGATCGAAGGAGCGACGTTTGAGGTTGGCCAGGGTCTGTCGCCCGCCGTTGATCGGGCGATCGACCGGCTCGTCGATCTGCTCTTCAGTCGATTCGCTGCCCGACGGACGGTGGCTGACTCGGGCGACACCTTCACGATTCCCCGGCAGCGAGGAGGTGGCTGATGTGTCTGGCCGTTCCCGGGCAGGTCGAATCGATCCACGAGGAGCGGGGCACGCGGATGGGCCGCGTCAACTTCGGCGGCGTGGTCAAGGAGGTCTGCCTCGCCTACGTGCCCGAGATAGCCGTCGGCGACTACACGATCGTCCACGTCGGCTTCGCGATCAGCCGGATCGACGAGGCCTCGGCGCTGGCCACGCTGCGGACGTTCGAGGAACTCGGCCTGCTCGACGAGGGGCTCGCCGAACTCTCCGGCGACGAGTCCGCGGCGGCCCCATGAAACACCTCAGCGAATACCGCGACGCGGAGACGGCCCGGCGGCTTGCCGCCGAGATTCGACGGACGGTCACCCGGGCCTGGGCGATCATGGAGGTCTGCGGCGGCCAGACCCACTCGATCATCCGCAACGGCATCGACCAGCTGCTCCCGCCGGAGGTGGAGCTGATCCACGGGCCAGGCTGTCCGGTCTGCGTCACCCCGCTGGAGGTGATCGACCGGGCCCTCGCGATCGCCGCCCGGCCGGGCCTGATCTTCTGCTCCTTCGGCGACATGCTGCGGGTGCCCGGCTCGCGGGAAAACCTCCTTGCCGTCAAGGGCCGCGGCGGAGACGTACGGGTCGTCTACTCGCCGCTCGACGCGCTGAAAATCGCCCGGGAGCACCCCGACCGCGAGGTCGTGTTTCTGGCGATCGGCTTCGAGACGACGGCGCCCGCCAACGCCATGGCGGTGAAGCTGGCCCGCGAGCGGGGGCTCGCCAATTTCTCGATGCTCGTCTCTCAGGTGCTCGTGCCCCCCGCCATCGAGGCGATTATGCGATCGCCCGGTAATCGGGTGAACGCCTTTCTCGCGGCGGGCCACGTCTGCAGCGTGATGGGCACCTGGCAGTATCCAACGCTTGCCGAACGGTTCGGGGTGCCGATCGTGGTCACCGGCTTCGAGCCGCTCGACCTGCTGGCCGGAATCCTGGCTGCAGTAACCCAGCTGGAGTCGGGCCGCCACGAACTCGAAAACGCCTACCCACGGGTCGTGACCGAGCGGGGCAACGAGCCGGCGCAGACCGTGATCGCCGAGGTGTTTGCACCGGCCGACCGGGTCTGGCGGGGCATCGGCCCGATTCCCGGCAGCGGCTGGCGGCTCGCCGAGAGCTATCGGGAGTTTGACGCGGAACTGCGGTTTGGCGTTGGCGACCTGAGAGCCGTCGAATCGTCGCTTTGCAGGAGCGGCGAGGTGCTCAGGGGCAGCCTCAAGCCGGACGAGTGCCCGGCCTTCGGCAGGGAATGCACGCCACGGACCCCGCTGGGGGCGACGATGGTCTCGGGCGAGGGAGCCTGTGCGGCCTACTACAACTATGGCAAGGCCCACACTCCCGGTCGGGAAGGTGGCGAGTCACGATGAGCGAGTCGGAAGAGGTCGACTTCTTGAGCTACTCCTGCCCTGCGCCGCTGCCAGATTCGTCGCAGGTGATCCTCGGCCACGGCGGGGGCGGGGTACTGTCGCGGGAGTTGATCGAGACCATCTTCCTGCCGGCGTTTGCCAATCCGCAGCTCGACAGGCTCGGCGATTCGGCGGTTCTCGACGGGCAGGGCTGCGACGTTGCGGCGGCACTCGCGGGCGGTGGCCGGCTGGCGGTCTCGACCGATTCCTACGTGGTGCGGCCGCTCTTCTTTCCGGGCGGCTCGATCGGCGACCTGGCGGTGAACGGCACCGTCAACGATCTGGCGATGAGCGGGGCCCGGCCGCTGGCGCTGACGGCGGGTTTCATCATCGAGGAGGGCTTTGCGATCGCCCGGCTGGCCGACGTCGTCGATGCGATGGCCCGCGCGGCCCGGGTCGCGGGCGTGCGGATCGTGACCGGCGACACGAAGGTGGTGGAACGGGGCCACGGGGACGGCGTCTACATCAACACGGCCGGGATCGGGGTGGTGCCGGCTGGCATCGCGGTCGGGGCCGAGCCGATCCGTCCGGGGGATGTCGTCCTCCTCAGCGGCACGATCGGCGATCACGGGATGGCGATCATGAGCGTCCGCGAGGGGCTGGCCTTCGAGTCCGAGATCAGAAGTGACACGGCGCCGCTGCACGGACTTGTGGCCGCGATGCTCGCCGTCTGTCCGGCGATCAGGACGCTGCGGGATCCGACCCGCGGCGGTGTTGCCACCAGCCTCAACGAGATCGCGGTGGCCGCGCGGCTGGGCGTCGAGATCGAGGAGCGGTCGATTCCGGTGGCAGGGCAGGTGGCGGCCGCCTGCGAGATCCTCGGGCTCGATCCGCTGCTGGTCGCCAACGAGGGGAGGCTGCTGGCGATCGTGCCGGAGGAGTCTGCCGCCGCCGTGCTCGCCGTGATGCGGTTGCATGAGTATGGCCGGGCCGCGGTGGTCCTCGGTCGGATCGTCGCGGGACACCCGGGCATGGTCGTGATGCGAACGGCCATCGGCGGGTCGCGGGTCGTTCCGATACCGATCGGCGAACAGCTGCCGCGGATCTGCTGAGCGGACCGTTTCGCGACGAGGTGGATTTTCTCCTGCCTCTGACGTTCGGTCACCATCCATCACGGGGTGGGCGTTCGCTCCAGCCGGATGAAGTGGGTGGCGCAGCTGATGCACGGGTCGTAGGTGCGGACGAGGTGCTCGCAGCGGCGGGTGGCCTCGGCGTCGTCGAGGTCGTGGAGCGTGGGCAGATACTGCCGCAGGTCTTCCTCGATCCGGGCCTGGTTCTGGGAGGTGGGTGGCACGATCATGGCCGCGGCCACGAGGCCGTCGGCAGTGATCTCGTAGCGATGGTAGAGCAGCCCCCGCGGGGCCTCGGTCGCATGGCAGCCAATGCCTGCCCGGGGGGAAAACTCGACGCGGCATTCGGCCGGTGGGGCATAGCCGCGGGCGAAGGCGAGCAGTTCCTCGAAGGCCGCGGCGACCTCGATCGCCCGGGCCACGATCGCATGAAATGGATTCCGCGAAGGCCAGTCGATGCCGCAGGCCTCGGCGGCGGCCCGGGCCCGTGGCGGAAGCTGCTTGCGACAGTGGGCCATCCGGGAGAGCGGCCCGCAGCGATAGATCCGATCGCCCGGCTGGAGCAGGGAATGGAGGGCCGTGCTGTGGGGCACCTGCCGCTCGCTGAAATGCAGGCCGAACGATTCGACCGGCACGTCGAGCGTGGTCTGACCTCCGGCCGTGGACACGACCCGTCCCGAATTGAGCGGATATTCGTCGGCTTCCCGCAGCGAAAGAAATTCATACGGCAGCTCGAGATCGGGAAACTCGAAGGCCGCCACCTCGCGGAGCGTGTCGAACGCCGCGGCCAGTGCCCACTCGAGATCGGGGACCAGTTCGCGAACCAGGGTCGCAGCCGGTGACCTGTAAAATCCACCGATTGTGACGTTGATCGGATGGACGGCACGCCCCCCGATCACCTCCATCACCCGGCTGCCGATCGACTTCAGCCGCAGGCCGCGATCGAGAAAACCGGCATGCTCCGGGGGCATCGAGAAGCCGCTCTCACAGCCGAGGAAGTCGGGAGCGTCGAGGAGGTGGATGTGGAGCGCATGGCTCTGCACCCATTCGGCCCAGTGGAGCATCCGTCGCAGCTGCCGGATCTCCGGCCCGACCTCGATGCCGAGCGATGTTTCGAGCGCCTGGCAGGCGGTCAGCTGATAGGCGACCGGACAGATGCCGCAGATCCGGGCCGTGATGTCGGGCACCTCGCGGATCTCCCGGCCGCGGAGCAGCCGCTCGAAGAACCGTGGCGGCTCGTAGATGTTGAACTCGGCGATCTCGACCCGGCCGTCGGCGACCCGCAGCCGCAGGGCTCCCTCCCCCTCGACCCGGGTCAGCGACTTGACGGAGAGGGAGCGGAACTCGGTCAACGGTCGGCCTCCGTGTCGGGGCCGCCGGCGAGCCGGTCGTGCTCGGCATGAAACTCGGGCGACCAGGCGTTGAACGACTGCACGAGCCGGCCGAGCCGCTCGCGCGAGGCACCCTGCCGCTCGTAGAAGCCGTTCAGGCTGACCAGGTTTGGCTGCTGGCTGGGGCCGAAGCAGCCGAAGCATTCGCGGTCGTGGGCCGGGCAGAGGGCGTCGCAGCCGGCCTGGGTCACCGGACCAAGGCAGGCGATTCCCCGGGCCACGGCCACGCAGACCGTGCCCCGCATCTTGCACTCGACGCAGACGCTGTAGGTCGGCACCCGCGGCCTTCGGCCGACGACGACGGCGCTGACGAGTTCGACGAGCTGGCGGGTGTCGATCGGGCAGCCCCTGAGCTCGAAATCGACCGGCACATGGTCGGCGATCGCGGTGCTCTTCTCGAGCGACTGCACGTAGGCGGGGGTCGCGTAGACGGCCCCCAGAAACTCGTCGACCTGGCCCCAGTTTCGCAGGGCCTGGATTCCACCCGACGTGGCGCAGGCCCCGATCGTGACCAGAAACCGGCACTGTCGCCTGATCTCGAGGATCCGCGGGATGTCGGCCGGCGTCGAGATCGAGCCCTCGACGAGACCGATGTCGTAGGGACCGGGCAGCGACCGCGAGCGGGCCTCGAGGAAGTGGTCGATCTCGACCTGATCGGCGATCGCCCGCAGCTGGCCCTCGGCGTCGAGCAGCTGCAGCTGACAACCGTCGCAGGAGGCGAACTTGAAGACCGCCAGGCGGGGCTTTTTCGCTGTCGCGACGGTCGTCATCGGAAACCTGCGTCTTTCAGAGGTGCGGCACCGCGAGCCAGGGGCCGATCCGGTCGTAGGAGAGCACCGGACCATCCTTGCAGATGAAGAACGGGCCGAGCTGGCAGAGGCCGCAGAGCCCCGAGGCGCAGGCCATGAGCCGCTCGATCGAGACGAAGATCTGGTCCGGGTCGATCCCGGCGGCGATCGATCGTCGGGCCACCGCCTCCATCATCGGCTCCGGGCCGCAGCAGATCAGGCTCGTCTCTGACGGGACGATCTCCAGCCGATCGAGGAGCTGCGGCACGAAGCCGACCGGTCCCTGCCAGCCGGGGGCGGCGTGATCGACGATCAGGTGGAGGTCGATTCCATGATCCCGCCAGCGGCCGTAGTCGGACCTGCAGAGCAGATCGGCGGGGGTCTTCGCCCCGTGCAGAACGGCGATCCGGCCGTAGTCGCCGCGATGCGTCATGCAGTGGCAGATCGCCGCCTGCACCGAGGCCAGGCCGACACCACCGGCGGCGATGATCAGATCCCGTTCGCGAAGCTCCTCGAGCGGCCAGGGCCGGCCGAAGGGGCCGCGGACGAACAGCTGGTCGCCGACCTCCAGCCGGGCCAGGGCGTGGGTGACGCTGCCCACGGCCCGCACCGTGTGGGCCACCGCCGAGCAGTGCTCCGGATCGGACGCGATCGAGATCGCCGCCTCGCCGATCCCCGGCAGCAGCAGCATGTTGAACTGCCCGGGCAGGAAGCGGTAGTCGCGCCGATCGCGGGCCTGCTCGAAGACGAGCACCATGGTGCGAACGTCGGCCGACTCATCGCGGACCCGATCGATCCGTGCCGGCCGGGCATGCCAGGGCGAGCCGGGATCGAGCGATTCCGGCGGCGGATAGGAAAGGGGGGCGGGGAGTGTCATGGTGTCGGGGCCTCGCGGATCGCGGCTACCTCGGCGGTGAGGTCGATGCCGACCGGGCACCAGGTGATGCAGCGGCCGCAGCCGGTGCAGCCGGAACTTCCAAACTGGTCGATCCAGCCGGCGAGCTTGTGGGTCAGCCACTGGCGGTAGCGGGAGGCGACCGTCGGCCGGGCGTTGCCACCGTGCATCTGCGAGTGCTCGAGCGTGAAGCAGGAGGCCCATTGCCGTTCGCGGCTGGCATGGTCGCCGCTCAGATCGGCGACGTCGCTGACCGAACTGCAGAAGCAGGTCGGGCAGACGAGCGTGCAGTTGGCGCAGGAGAGGCAGCGGTCGGCAACCTGCTGCCAGCGGGGATGCTCGAGGTTGGAAAACAGCAGATCGCGGATGCCGTCGGTGTCGAGGCTGCGCGGGACGGGCCTGCCCGGCTCGGCCCTGCGGGCGTGCATCTCCCGCCCGAGCCTGCGGGGGATGTCACGGACCTGTTCGATCGCGGCCTCGTCGAGGATCTCGGCGGGAGTGACGGGCGATCCTCTGGCCGCAAGCTCCGCGAGCAGCGCCGCGCCCGCCTCCGAACCGGTCTCGACCGCGAATCGGCCGTCGGTTTCCGTGAGGGCCAGATCGAAGCCCGGGCCTGCGGCCGGGCCACAGCCCATCGAGTGGCAGAAGCAGGTGGCGGCGGCCCGGCGGCAGTTCACGGCCAGGAGAAAGAGCCGCTCGCGACGGGCCTTGTAGGCGGGGTCGACATGGTCGCCGCCGAGAAACACCCGATCTTGGATCGCGAGGGCGGCGAGATCGCAGCCGCGCACGCCGATCACGGCCAGCGGCCGCGGCGGCTCGGCCGGAGTCGTGTCGTGCCAGCCGCGGTCGTCCCGGGTCCAGTGCTGGAGGGTTTCCCGGGCCGGAAAGAGGAAGTTCTTGAGGGAGTGCGGGCCGACGACATGATCGAACGTGCCGGCGGCTTTGTCCTGCCGCAGCCGGTAGCTGCCGCCGTCCTGGTCGTCGAGCCAGCCGGTCGGCAGCTGGGCCGCCGAGTCGATGTCGCCGATCACGATCGCACCGTCGGCGATCCGCGGCCCGACGACCCGAAATCCACGGCCCCGAAGCAGGTCGATCAGGATCTGAAGGCCGTCGGCATCGAGCCAGCGCCAGTCGCCTGGGATGGAAGAGGAATCTGGCATGGCTCTCGTCGTCGCGGAGGCCGGGCGGGCGTGTGGGACAAAATTTTACCGCGTCGGCCACCGGGCGGGGAAAAAACTGCCCGGACACCCGAATGCGGCCCGGATCAGCGGGAGGCTTTTCCTGCCCACTTAATCCCTTCGAGAACGTGCCGACGCACGAAGGGCGTGCTCAGTGACCGCAGGTCGTGGCCAAACTCCGTGTAAAAGAAGCGACCGCCGGCCGCGGGCTCGTGCGTCCAGGCAATGGGGTGATCGGCCCCCATGGGCCTGCCATTTCGGGTTTTGAAGTAGTCGCGGACCGGTGTGTAGGTCGTTTCATCGACCCGCATCAGGACGTTGAAACCGGGCAGTCCGCTGACGGCCCGGTCGTGGTTGGTCCAGTCGGCCTCGATCCAAAACTCCGCGGGCTGATCTTTGACCGACGGATGGTCCCTGGCAGCGGGGTCAATCCTGACCCTGGCTCGGCTGAAGTCGGAGTCACTGTTGAAATCGCAGCCTCCGAGGGCATGCAGCCAGGGCCACTTGGTCTGATGCACAAGCGCGGCGTGCAGGCCCACGATGCCCTTTTCCCCCTTGGTGAACCACTCCTCCACCGCCTTGCGCTGCTGCTCGGGCAGCACCTTGTCGAGTTCGTTGGCGTTGTTGAGCACGAGCACGTCGTAGCGGCTCAGTTCCTCGGCCCGCATGTCCTTCCAGTGCTCCGTCACGTCCACCTCGAAGCCGTTTTCGTGACCGAGCAGAACGAGCCAGCGGTTGATCTTCGGCGTGTCGGGATGGCGATAGTAGCCGGTGTTGGAATACACCAGCACCCTCATGCCGCCGCCCTTGGGCTCGGCCGCCGCGGGTTCATGGCCCTGCGCGATGCCGCTGAGGAGGAGTAGCAGCGAGAAAGCGAGTTGCTTCATGGTGCTGCGTGGAGAGCGGATCTCAGACCGCGGCCATCGCGGCCCGGGCGGCCTCGACGCACTCGCGGATCTCGCGGACCGGATCTTTCGGGTTCTCCTCGTACTCGATCGACACCGCCCCGTCGGCCGGAAACTTCGCCTGTTCCAGTGCGGCGAATACGGCTGGCAGATCGATGTGGCCCCTGCCGAGGATCACCCCCTTGGTCTTGTCCTGCATCTCGGCGAAGTCCTTGAGATGGATGCCGTAGAGTCGGCCGGAGAGGAGACGGATCACCTCAGTCGGCTTCTCGCCGCTCCGCAGGAAGTGACCGAGGTCGGCACAGGCCCCAATCCGGCCGTCGTGTTTCTCGATCGCATTGAGCACATCGACCACCTTGTTGTAGCGGTGGGTCGGCCCGTGGTTGTGGATCGCGATCCGGATGTCGAACTCCTTGACGAGATCATCGAGGCTCGCGAACGAATCGGGATCCGGGTCGGCGCTGAGAATCGGAATGCCGGCCGCCTTGGCAAATGCGAAAATCCTCCGGTTGGCGGCGGCATCCTTCGTGAACCGGTTCACGCCGTAGGCCGACATCCTCAGGCCGAGGCCGGCCAGTCTGCTCTTCATCGCATCGATCGCCGCCCGATCGTCGGTCACCGGGAACATGCCAGGGTAGAACTCGACGAACTCGAGGCCCAGGTCCTTCACATGCCCGAGCGCCTCGTCCAGCTTGAATCCCCGGAGCGAGTACATCTGGATGCCGAGGTTGGGCTCGCCATCGGCCACGGCCGCGAGGCCGCGGCGGGTCAGGCTCGTGGCCGCGAGGGCCGAAGCGGCGGCAAGGAAGGAACGGCGGCCGATCGTGACCTGATGCATGACCCTGTGACTCCTGGAATCTGCAGTGGGGGACGAGTATGGAAATCTCTCCGGCCGACCAGCCGCGAGGCTGCAGGCATTCGACGGATCAATATCGAGTGACGTCGACGACGCGGGGTGCCCGATCGCTGCGGTTCGTCAACTGCGCCAACGTGGTGGCTGACACGGCATCGGAGATGAAAGCCACGGAACCGTCGGCAAACAGATATTGAACGCCGTTGGGATGCATGCTGCTCGGACCCTTGCCCCGGTTGTCAGTTCCGTACAGGTCATAGATGTCCCAGTTCTGATTGAATTGGGTCCGCACCAGGGTCGCGCAGGTTCCGTGGGTGCCGTAGTCGTCGGTGAGCCCTACTCCGGCCCAGACGCCGGCGAAACCCTTGTTCGCCCGCTCAGCAACCATCACGACCTTGCTCGTGCCGTCGGTCACTTCGCTGATCTTGACGCCCAGCGGCCCCGTGCCTGGCGTCGACGCCGTGGCGTCCCTTTTTCCGAAGAAGATGGAGCCACAGTCGAAGTCCTTGTAGGGGGCACCGTAGCCCGTCGGATAGGTGGCGTCCGTGCCCGACAACGCCCTGTTTCCCGCGACGCCAGGATAGTTCGAGGTGGCCACGGGGAAGGGCGGAGAATTCCCGAAGAGCGATGGCGCGACCGTCGGGAAATCGAACAGGGGCTTGTCGCGGAGATCGGGGGATTGGTCCGAGGGACAGCGGAACTGTTTGATCTTGGTCTGCAGGGCGGTGATATCCGCCTGGGCCGCTCCGGTCACGCAGACGCTGCTCAGCTTTCGCTTGTCGGG
>CAMDFJ010000041.1 GCA_945897435.1 Candidatus Kuenenia stuttgartensis
CGCAGCGGACATGCAGTGAACGGAGGCCCGGAAGGCCGACGTGAACGTCCGGCGAGAGGATGCGGGCAACCCCGACCTACGCGAGACGCCGTTACTCAAAGGCATGAGAGGCTGAAGCCTGTCCCACATCGGGCGGCACCTGCCGTGCCGAACAGGATTGCCTTCATGGTGATCGCCGCCGAAGTAGGATCGTCCCCAGGGCAGATCAGCTCTCGCTCAGGGTCTGCTGCGGCCCTGAGCCTGGATCTGCTCGAGCGTCTCGAGCATCCTCTGAACCCGCTCCGGATGTTCCTTGGCTAGATCGTGCTCCTCGCCCAGATCGGTCGCCAGCTGATAGAGCTGGGGCTGCGCCGCACGCGGAGACTTCTCCTGCTGATCGGCGGTTTTCTTCTTGATCTTCGGCGGCGGAACGAGTTTCCATGTTCCCTCGCGCAGGGCCAGCATCCAACCCTGCTCGACCAGCGTCGTGCGGCCGGCACCGGCGGTCTTCTCTCCGAGAAGATCGGGCAGGAGATCGAAGCTGTCGGGCCCCTCGTTCCCGGTGAGCATCTGGCCCGTCAAGGTCGCCAGAGAATGGAGCATGTCGATATGGCAGACCAGCGCCGCGGAAGTGCCCGGCTTGACTCGGGCCGGCCAGCGCAAGATGAACGGCACCCGCGTCCCCCCCTCGAAACAGCTGCCCTTGTCGCCTCGCAGCGGTCCGTTGTGCGGATGGCCGTTGTTGGTCTCTACGGTGCCGGCGTTCACCTCGTCGGGCCCGTTGGGATCGAGCACGCCGCCATTGTCGCTGGTGAGGATCACGAGGGTGTCGTCGGCGATCTTCAGTCGCTCGAGGGCACCAAGCACCTTTCCGACCGTCCAATCAAACGAATGGACCGAATCGCCGCGGACCCCCGCAGTGCTGCTTCCCCTGAACCGCTCGTGCGGGACGCGGGGCACATGGATGTCGTGGGTGCAGAGATAGAGAAAGAAGGGCCGATCGTCGTTTCTGGCCACCTGCCGCTCGATGAAGGCGACCGACTTCGCCGCGATCACGTCGGCGATCTCGTCATCCTTCCAGAGGGCGGCCGTGCCTCCGGTCTGCCCGCCAATCCTTGGGATTCCGCGAACGAACGACCCTGGCTCCCCGCGCTTCACGCCGTAGTCGAGACTGATCGGGTCGGCCGGATCGAGGCCCACCACCCGCCGGTTCTCCACCCACACGCAGGGCGTGCGGTCGCCGGTGGCGGGCAGGATCCAGGCCTCGTCAAAACCGATATCCAGCGGGCCGGGCCGGATCTCGCCGTTGTAGTCGGTCGGCGTCGTGCCGAGCCCGAGGTGCCATTTGCCGACCACGCCAGTCTGGTAGCCGACACGCTTCAGCAGTGCCGGAACGGTTGTTCTTCCCGGTTCGATGATCAGCCCGGCCGTGCCCGGCAGGATGCCGGTGCCGGGCCGCCGCCAGGCGTATTCACCGGTCATGAACGCATATCGCGTCGGCGTGCAGACTGCCGCAGGGGCATGGGCATCGGTGAATCGCAGGCCGTCACGGGCCAGACCGTCGCAGTGGGGCGTGCGAATCTGTTTGGCCCCATAGCAGCCAAGATCTCCGTAGCCGATGTCATCGGCCAGGATGAAGATGATGTTCGGTTGAGCTGCCGCCGCGGGAGCCGTTGCCCAACACAGGCTTTGGAAAAACAGCCAGCCGAACAGGACCAACAGGCGGAGGGATTTCGTCGTCAGCATGACAAACTCCAGGGGGTCTGAATGTTCCATGACGGAGAAGCCCGTAGAACGATCAGCTGGTCGAGCGCGGGGCAGTTCAGTGTAGGGATGGCGGGGAGAGCCGCGTGGCGATCCGCTCGGCGTCGTAGATGCAGCCCCGCCATGTGCCGCCACTGGCCGATTGCAGAACCGCCCAGAGTTTCGTGTCGTCGGGAAGGTTCGGGTCGGGGGCGAGGTCGGCCCGCGGGTGTCGCCGAGCGAGTTCACTGCTCGCCTCATCCTCCGTGAACCGCGTCCTGCCGTGGCCGACCAGATCGATCGATCCATCCGCGCTGCCCGAGTCGATCACGATCCGGACGACGTCCCCCTCGACGAGTCTGCCGATCGGCCCGCCGGCGAGCGCCTCGGGGCCGACGTGCCCGATGCAGGCGCCGGTTGAGACCCCGGAAAAGCGGGCGTCGGTAATCAGAGCCACCTTGTTGCCGCCGGCGATGTGCTTCAAGGCACTGGTCACCTGATAGGTCTCTTCCATGCCAGTCCCCATCGGACCGATACCGGCGAGGATCATCACATCCCCAGCGACGATTTCCCCCTCCTTGATCGCGGCGATCGCGGCCTTCTCGCTGGTGAAGACCCGCGCCGGTCCTTCGTGGAAATAGACTCCGCTGGGCCCGATCACGGCCGGATCGATCGCCGTCGCCTTGACCACAGAGCCCTCCGGCGCGAGGTTGCCGCGGGGGAATGCGAGCGTCCGCTTGAGCCCTCTCTTTTCAGCCTGCCCGGGGGAGAGGATGACGTCGTCGGGATCGACGGAGTCGAGGTCGGAGAGGAGTCGGCGAAAACGCTTCCGTCGCTCGCTCCCCTGCCACCAGCGAAGCGTCTGCTCGAGCGTCCATCCGCCCACTGTCCGCACCTTGGTGTCGAGAAGACCGAGCGACTCCAGATGGAGCATCACCTCGGGCACGCCGCCGGCGAGGAACACCCGAACGGTTGGATGGTGAATCGGGCCATTGGGGAGCACGCTCACCAGCCGGGGGACGGCCCGATTGACGGCGATCCAGTCGTCGACGGTGGGAATCGGCAGCCCGGCGGCATGGGCGATGGCAGGGATGTGGAGCAGGAGATTGGTCGAGCCACCGAAGGCCGCATGGACCACCATCGCGTTGCGGATGCTCGCCGGGGTGACGATGTCGCGGGTCGTGAGACCGGCTTCGGCGAGAGAGACGAGCGCCCGCGCCGATCGCACCGCGAGATCCCGCCATACCGGCTGGCCGGAGGGAACGAGCGCCGCATGGGGAAGCGTCAGGCCCATCGCCTCGGCCACCACCTGGGCCGTTGCCGCAGTGCCGAGAAACTGGCAGCCACCGCCGGGGGTGGCGCATGCCCGACAGCCGAGATCAGCGGCTTCATCGAGGGTGATCAGTCCATGGGCGTAGCGGGCGCCGATCGTCTGGATTTTTCCGGCGTCCTCTCCGCTCCGTGGCGGAAGCGTGACACCGCCCGGAACGATCACTCCGGGCAGTCGCTGAAGCCCGGCGATGGCCATGAGCATGGCCGGCAGCCCCTTGTCGCAGGTGGCGATCCCAAGCACTCCCTGCCGCAGCGGCAGCGATCGGGCGAGTCGACGCAGCACCGTGGCGGCATCGTTGCGGTACGGGAGGCTGTCAAACATCCCGGTCGTTCCTTGACTGCGGCCATCGCAGGGATCGGAGCAAAACCCGGCGAACGGCAGCTTTCCGAGCCGCCGCAGTTCCTCCGCGGCGGCCTCGACCAGAAGGCCGATCTCCCAGTGGCCGGTGTGGTAGCCGAGAGCGACAGGACGGCCATCGGAGGCCCGCACGCCCCCTTGAGTGGAGAGGATCAGGAACTGCGGATCGGCAGAGTTGGCGGGCGTCCAGCCCATGCCGACATTCTGCGAGAGGCCAAACAGATCCCCCGACGGCGAATGGCGGAGAAGTTCGTCGGTCAGTGGCAGCGTGCCCGACGGGCCGTCCGCTGCGGTTTGAATGTCGTAGACATTCGCCTCGATAGGTCCGTGGGGATCGCCGGAGGGGTGGGCGACGAAGGAAGTCATCGGGGCGTCTCGTGCTGGGGATCGGGGTTGCTGACGCCGGCTGACGTGGCACGCTCCTCGCCGCCGAGATCGAGCTGTGTGACAGGATCGACGAGCAGCCAGCAGCCGGCGCCGAGGAGGCAGATCGCCGAGGTGATGAGGAAGGTGAGATTCCAGTCACCCACCGATCCGATCAGATCCCCGAGCGGCGTGCCACTGCGGTCGATGTTCCTGTCGACGATGATCCCCACCAGCCAGGGCGAGATGACGCCTCCGAAATTGCCCATCATGTTCATGGCACCGGAGAGGGAGCCGACGCCGCGGCCGCCGATGTCCATGCAGGTGGTCCAGGAGCCCGGCATGGTGAGGTCCATGGCGAAGCTTGCCAGCGAGATCAGGAGGACGGCGAGGTAGGGATTGGTGGCCCTGGTCGAGGCGTAAAACAGCAGTCCAGCCGCGGCCATCGCGGCGAAGCCAAGGCCGCGGCGTGCGCCGGTCAGGCCGAAGTGCCGCACCAGCGGCGGCGTGATCCAGCCGGCGGCCAGCGCCCCCAGACCGCCGAGCGCCAGCGGCATCCCCGAGAGAAGGGCGCTTCCCTTGAGATCGAAGCCTCGGTCGGCGAGGAGGTATTTGGGAAACCAGGTGACGAAGAAGTACCAGGCGTAGCACAGGCAGAAGTATTGGCCGAAGAGAGCCCAGACCGTCGGCGAGCGGAACATCGCCCCCCAGGGGACGTGGCTGTGATCGTGGCCGGAGGACGTCGGGGCTGGCAGCAGTGCCGCCTCCGCCGCGTTGACCTGTGGATGCGTCCGCGGGTCGTCACGAAACCACCAGGCAAACACCATCGCCCAGACCACCCCGACGATTCCGAAGATCAGAAACGCCGACCGCCACGACACCTGCTGGAGCAGGGCCAGCAGCAGCAGGGGCGTGATCGCCCCGCCCAGGCGTGCCGAAAACCAGAGGATCCCCTGGGCCCGTGCCCGTTCGGAGGGTGGAAGCCAGCGTTTGAAGGCGTTGGAGATGTTGGGAAAGCAGCCCGCCTCGCCGGCACCAAAGAGGAACCGAACGACGAGCAACGGCAGGAAGCCGGTCACCCAGCCGGTGGCGGCGGTGAAGAAACTCCACCAGAGGACGATCCGCAGGATCACCTTCCGCGGCCCGATCCAGTCACCGAGAAACCCTCCCGGAATCTCGAACAGTGCGTAGGCGAGCGTGAAGGCCGCGAACACCGTCCCCATCTGGCTCTCGCTGAGGGCGAGATCCTTCGAGATCAGCGGTCCGGCCAGTGAGATGCAGACACGATCGACGTACTGGAGGACGGCGAGAGAGACCGCGAAGGCGACGACCAGCCAGCGGGTATTCGTCGGGGCCCCGAGCCCTCCGCGACCTTCGGAAGAGTCAGCTTTCACCGCATCGTCTCCTGCTGGTGCATCGCCCGGCTCTGGCCGCCACGGTACCGCGATCAACGCGTCGGCGGAAGCCCCGCCCGACTTGCCAACCTCCCGAAGCGTCCTGACAATTTCCGGCTTGTTTCACGATTGCCGGTCGGTTCGCCCAAACCCGATCGCTGGTCCTGCTCGCAGTCTTCGACAAGCCCTGCCCTCTCATCTGGAATCCCTGCCATCATGAAACCTCCCGCCTTCGCAGCGGCGCCGGCCCCGCTCGGCCTGCGTGTCTGTCGGTTCAGCGTCGCCGGTCAGATCGCTCCCCGGGTCGGCGTTGCAGTAGGCAGCGACCGGATCGCCGATCTGACCGCGGTGGGTATCGAGTCGCTCGCCGCGCTTCTCGATTCAACCGATCCGGGTGCCGTGGCAACGGCGTTGGTGTCGGCCGCACCGGAACATTCGCTCGCCACAGTGAGGCTGCTTGCCCCGATCGATCGACAGGAGGTCTGGGCGGCCGGCGTCACCTATCTCCGGAGCAAGAAGGCGCGGATGGAGGAATCGGATTTCAGCGCCACCGCCTACGATCGGGTCTACGAGGCCGATCGGCCGGAGATCTTCTTCAAGAGTCTGGCGGAGAAGGTCGTGGGGAGCGGAGATGCGGTGGGCATCCGGGCCGACGCGAAGTGGAATGTGCCGGAACCGGAACTGGCGCTGGTGATGAATTCCCGCGGCGGGATTGTCGGCTGTGCGATCGGCAACGACATGAGCTCGCGGGACATCGAGGGGGAGAACCTCCTCTACCTGCCGCAGGCCAAGACCTACGACCGCTCATGTGCCATCGGCCCGTGGGTAACGCTGGAGACCGACGAGAAGCTTGTGCGCAGCTGGACGATCTCGATCGCGATCGAGCGAAACGGACTCGAGGTGTTTGCCGGAACGACGACAATCGATCAGATCAAGCGCACGTTCGCCGAACTTGCCGGCTGGCTCTGGCGCAGCCAGCGGTTCCCGCACGGCGCGATCCTCCTCACCGGCACAGGCGTCGTGCCGGATGAGTCGTTCACGCTGCTTGCCGGAGATCGAATCCGGATTCAGATCAGCGGGATCGGCCTGCTCGAGAACGGCGTCGTCGTCGTCTGACACCACCCCACGACCGGGCCGGCATCTGGTTGTGGACGGCATCGAGGACTCTCCGTACGATCAGGAGGCTGGCGATCTGTCGGCTGGGGTCAGATGGATCCCTTTCAAGGGGTCAAGAAACGACACGCCGCTGACCAGACCTTTCTCTCGAGGATGCATCTCGATGATTCCGCGGAGGCCCATGCTTCTCAGGCCGTGGTCGGCCGCCTGGATCACCGCCCTTCTGCTGGCCTCCGCGGCGGCCGCAGGCATCGCTGCAGAACCAGCCGGTCCAAAGACGCCTGCCCGCCTGGAAGAGTCTCCGCAACGCAAGCCGATGGCCGACGGACTTCCGCCGCTGGAGGCGGCAGAGGCGATGTCCGCCCCCGCCGGCTTTTCCGTGAAGCTTCTCGCCGCCGAACCGGACGTTCGCCAGCCGATCGCGTTCTGCTTCGATGACCGTGGCCGGCTCTGGGTGGCGGAGTGCTATGCCTATCCAAAGAAGGTTCCGGCCGACCAGGCCCGCGACCGGATCCTCATTTTCGAGGATACGGACGGGGATCATGTGCTCGACTCCCGGAAGGTCTTCAAGGAGGGGCTCAATCTCGTCAGCGGTCTGGCGGTCGGCTTTGGCGGCGTCTGGGTGGGCGCCGCGCCCGACTTGATGTTCATCCCCGACGCCGACGGCGACGACCGGCCCGACGGCGAACCCGAAACCCTCCTCGACGGCTGGGGCGCCCAGGACACCCACGAGACGCTCAATTCCTTCATCTGGGGTCCTGATGGCTGGCTCTACGGCTGCCATGGAGTGTTCACGCACTCTGCCGTCGGCAGGCCGGGCACAGCCGCGGCCGATCGCACCCGGATCAACGCCGGGATCTGGCGGTACCATCCCGTGCGGCATGTTTTCGAGGTCTTCTCCGAGGGCACGAGCAATCCCTGGGGGGTCGATTTCAACGACCTCGGCCATGCTTTTCAGACCGCCTGCGTGATTCCGCACCTCTACCACGTGATTCAGGGGGCCCGGTACCAGCGTCAGGCGGGCCAGCACTTCAATCCCTATTCTTTCGACGACATCAAGACGATCGCCCGCCACCGGCACTGGAAAGAAGGCGCCTGGCACGCCACCGGCCGCAACGGCTCCGAGGCCTTCGGCGGCGGCCACGCCCATGCCGGCGCCTGCATCTATCTGGGCAACGCCTGGCCGGATCGCTATCGCGGCCGGCTGTTCATGAACAACATCCATGGGGCACGGATCAACGAGGACCGGCTGACACCCTCGGGCTCGGGTTACGTGGGAGACGGCGAGCCCGACTTCCTCTTCGCCAATGATTCCTGGTCGCAGTTCATCTCGCTTCAGGTCGGGCCCGACGGCCAGATGGTGCTCATCGACTGGTACGACCGCAACCAGTGTCATCACCGCGACACTGAAACCCACGACCGTGGCAACGGCCGAATCTTCAAGGTGCTCTACGGCGACACAAAATCGCAGCCCGTGCGGGTGGACCTCGCCCGCGAAAGCGATGCGACGCTGGTCGAGCTGCTCGCCCACGACAACGACTGGTTTGTGCGGCACGCCCGAAGGCTCCTGCAGGAACGCGCCGCGGCGGGCAGGCTCGCGGCCGATACGCCGCAGCTGCTGCGGGAACGGCTCGCCTCCGCCACCGTGGCCCCCAGGCGGCTGCGGATGGTGTGGGCGTTGCATGTCATCGGGCAGCTTTCCACTCCGGAGATCGAGCGGCTGCTCGACGACACCGATCCGGCGGTTCGGGGCTGGGCGATCCAGCTGGCCGCCGAGCCACGCCAGCTGACGCCGGCCCTGCTCGACCGGCTTCGCCGGCTCGCTTCCGACGACCCCTCGCCCGTGGTGCGACTGGCGATCTGTTCGGCGCTCCAGCGACTGCCGCCCGCGGATCGCTGGCCGATCGTCGCGGCGCTCCTGATCCATCCGGAGGACGCCGGTGACCACAACCTGCCGCTGATGAACTGGTACGCCATCGAGCCGCTGGTGCCACTCGATCCGGCCAGGGCGCTCGATCTCGCCGCCTCCAGCCGGATCCCCACCGTGGCGAAATTCATCGTCCGCCGTGCCGCCTCCGACGAGGCCAGCTGCGAGCCGTTGATAGCGCGGCTTGCGGCCGGCGATTCGGCCACCCGGAAGTGGATGCTCGAGGAAGTCCTGATCGCGCTGGCCGCCCGCGGTCGGATGCCGGCGCCGTCGGCCTGGCAGCAGGGCTACGAACAGCTTCGCGGAGATCCCGACGATGCGGTCCGCAGGCTGGCGGATCTGACCGCGGTGCGGTTCGGTGATTCCCGTATCGTGCCGCAGTTGCGGATGCTCGTGGCCAACCGTGATGTCGAGATCGACGAGCGTCGGAAGGCCCTTCAGACCCTCGTCATCTCCCGCGACGACGGCCTGCCTCCCGTACTCCAGCGGCTCGTGTCAGATCCCGCCATCCGCAAGGAGGCGATCGAGGGGCTCGCCGCGTTTTCCAACGATGACACGCCGGGTGTTTTGATCTCTGCCTACGACGGGTTGCCGGCGGATTGCCGCCAGGCGGCGATCGCATCGCTCACCTCACGGCCGGCCTGGACACTCACCCTGCTCGACGCCGTCGAGGCCGGCGGCCTGCCGCGCGGCGATCTTTCGGCGTTCACCGTCGGCAGGCTTGCCCAGTCGGCCGACCCCAAGGTGCTGGCGCGGCTCAACGAGGTCTGGGGCACGACCCGCGCGACCCCCGCCGACCGGAAGGCGGAGTTTGGAAAGTGGCGGGAGTCCTTGAATTCGAATGCCATGAAGGAGGCCGATCTCTCCCGGGGCAGGGCGACGTACGCCAAGACCTGCGCCGCCTGCCACCAGCTCCATGGTGAAGGGGGGCGGATCGGGCCCGACCTGACCGGATCAAATCGGGCAGACCTTGAATACCTGCTGGCGAACCTTCTGGATCCGAGCGCCGTCGTGGGCCGCGACTACCAGACGACGATCGTGATGACCGACGACGGCCGGTCGATCGCCGGGATCGCGGTCAAGGAGACACCGACGAGCCTGACTCTCCAGACACCAACCGAGCAGGTGACGGTGCCACTCGACGACATCGAAACCCGAACACTCTCGCCACAATCGCTGATGCCGGAAAACCAGCTGGCCCAGCTCGCCCCAGCCGCGGCCCGCGATCTCATCGCCTATCTGCGGCACCCGAAGCAGGTGCCGCTACCGGACGATAGACCGCCCTCCGGCGAAGCGACCGATGGCCCGGTCGACTGGCCGCGATTGCGCGGGCATGCGGCCGCCGGGGCGGGAGGGCGGCAACGGTTTCCCCGTCAGTGGGGCGACCGCGACTGGGCCTGGACGGCGACCCTTCCCGGAGTGGGGCATGCATCCCCGGTCGTCTGGCGGCAGCGGATCTACACGGCCAGCGCCGACGAGTCGGCGGGAACCCGGTTTGTCAGCTGCCATGACACGGCCGACGGCCGGCTCCTCTGGCAGAGGGAGATTCCAGGTCCGATCGAGCCGCACCACGCCCAGAATAGCTCGGCGTCTGGATCCGTGACGGTCGACGAGGCGGGGGTTTACTGGCTCTGGGCCACGAAGGAGCAGCTTCGGGCCGAAGCGTTTTCACACGACGGCAAGCAGCTCTGGCACGTCGATCTCGGCCCCTTTGCCAGCGAGCACGGCTTCGGCGCCTCCGCCGCCGTGTACGGCGACCGGCTGATCGTTCCGATCGAGCATGATGGTCCCAGTGCCATCGTGGCCCTCGACACGAAGACGGGCCGGGAACTCTGGCGGCTCCCTCGGGAGACCGCCCGGACGGCCTATTCCACACCGCTGGTGATCGAGCCGGCAGAGAATTCCCAGAATGGCAGCGCCGTGGTCGTGCTGGCGAGCATGGCCCACGGCCTGACGGGTGTCGATCCGGCCTCGGGCCGGGTGGTCTGGGAGCTGAAGTGCTTCCCGCGCAGAACGGTTTCGTCGCCGGTGATGGCCGGCCCACTCGTGCTTTGCACCTGTGGCGAGGGAGGCGGCGACAACACGCTCGTGGCGGTGCGGCCGGTGACAGATCGACCGGCTGGTTCCGGTGCCGAAGGCAGCCGGCCCGCCGAACCGGAGATCGCCTACAAGCTCGACCGCAGCCTTGCTCCCTATGTGCCCACACCCGTCTGCTCCGGTGAGCGGCTTTATCTCTGGGGCGATCGTGGGGTGGTGACCTGCGTCAAGGCTGCCGATGGCAGCGTGCTCTGGCGAGGCCGCGTGGGGGGCAGTTTTTCCGCGTCGCCAATCGTCGCGGGGGGCACCGTGATCAACGTTTCGGCCGAAGGTGAGGTGGTGGTGATCGCCGATGGCGATGCCTTCGAGGTGCTGGGCCGAACGCCGCTCGGCGAGGCCTGCCGGGCCACCCCGGCCGTGGCCGGTGGCCGGATGTTTTTCCGTAGCCTCGGGCGGCTCCACGCCCTGGATGCCCGCACCGCGGACCGGGCCCGCTAGCGGCTGGCAAATACAGCCTCGAGGTTCCAGCCGAATCATGCGTTCCGCCAAGACGCCCACGCAGGAGTCTCCCTGATGCCGGACCATCCTCGGGCCGCGGCCGCCCGTCAGTCGCCAACCGCCGGCCGGCCTGCGGCCTCGACGGCTGCTGCCGGCGTGCTCGTCATCCTCGGCGCCTCGGGCGATCTGACCAAGCGACTGCTGATGCCGGCGCTCTACAACCTCGCCTGTGACGGGCTGCTGCCCGATGACTTTGCCGTGGTCGGCATGGCCCGTGGCGAGATGACCACGGAAACCTTCCGCACCCAGCAGCGGGAGGAGATTGCCCGCTTCCAGACGCGACGATCCTTCGACGAGGAACGCTGGCGGTGGCTCGAGTCACGGCTCCACTTCAGCGCCGGCGACTTCGACGACGCCGCCGCCTTTGGCCGGCTGCGGGCGCTGGTCGAGGAGGTGGGCCGCGGCACGGCTGCCGCCGACAATACGCTCCTCTATCTGGCGATCTCGCCCGCCTTCTTCACGGTCGTCAACCAGCAGCTCGCCAGAGCCGGGTTCACCCGGCTTCCGGGGCGGAAGCGGATCATCGTCGAAAAGCCTTTCGGCAAGGACCTGGAATCCGCCCGCCGCCTGAACGAATCGCTCCTCTCCCTCTGGGCCGAGGACGAGATCTATCGGATCGATCACTACCTCGGCAAGGAAACGGTGCAGAACCTGCTGGCCTTCCGGCTCGCCAACGGGATGTTCGCCCCGCTCTGGAATGCCGGCCATATCGACCACATCCAGATCACCGCGACCGAGACGGTGGGCGTGGAAACCCGCGGCGAGTATTACGACAAGACCGGCGTCGTTCGCGACATGCTGCAGAACCACCTCCTGCAGATGCTCGCCTATGTCTGCATGGAGCCGCCGGAATCGCTCGACCCAGACGTCGTCCGCAACGCCAAGGCGCGGCTGCTCGAATCGGTGCGGCTGTTCGGCCCGGAGGATGTCCGACGCGACTGCGTTCGCGGCCAGTACGGCCGGGGCGTCAGGGTCGACGGCAGCCCGGCGGTCGGCTATCGCGAGGAGCCGAACGTCGATCCCGGATCGAACACGCCGACATTCGCGGCCCTCAGGCTCCATCTCGACAATCCCCGCTGGGCCGGCATGCCGGTCTATCTGCGGAGCGGCAAGTCGCTCTGGAAGCGGGGCACCGAGATCGTCGTGCAGTTCAAGGGGGAGGACGGCGAGGGGGCGAATCTGCTGGTCTTCCACATCCAACCGTTCCAGGGCGTCGAGATCCGGATGCAGGCCAAGCGGCCCGGCCCGGCATTCGAACTGCAACGGGCCGGGATGCGGTTCGACTATGCCGAAACGTTCGAGGCATCCCGGGGGACTGGCTATGAGGTGCTCCTCTACAGTGCGCTCAACGGCGACCCGACGCTCTTCTCGCGGACCGATTTCGTGGAGTCGTCCTGGCGGATCATGCAGCCCGTGCTCGACGCCTGGGCCGCGACGCCGGCCGACGACTTCCCCAACTACACGGCGGGCAGCTGGGGCCCGCGGGCGGCAACCGCCTTGCTCGACCGCGATGGTCGCCACTGGCACGAGTGCCTGAGCAGGGAGGTGCTCACCCGCAGCGGATTCTTTGCGAACGCCCCGGCCGTGCTGCTCAACACCCTGATGCTCGCCTTCCGGCCGCTGGCCGTCGACTCCGGGGCGACGGTCGTCGAGCGGGGCGAACGAAGCCTCGACCTATTCATCGTCTGCCGCGGCGAACTCGAGGCGATCGGGGCGGAGGGCGAGCGGCTCGGTGTCGTCTCGGCGGGAGAGTGCTTCGGCGAGATGGCCCTGCTCCTGAACCAGCCCCGCAGTGCCACCGTCCGGGCGGTCGTCCCCTGCGACCTGCTCGTGCTCGAAGGGGACGACTTTCGGCGGATCATCGCCGATTTCCCCGAGGCCGAGGCCAAACTCCGTCAGATCGCGAACGGCCGCTCCGAGGCCAGCCGCCCTGGGAAAGGATCCTGAAAGACCGACCGTAGACTTTCCGCTGCCCACTCTTCGGGTAATAATTGTCTTACTATGGCAGGATTCTTCGATTCGCCGGGGGTCGGCGGGCTGGTCGCGATCATCCTGCTGGCGGTCTCCCCGGCCGCAACTGCCGACGATCATCCCGGCAAGGCGATCTATCTGGAGCACTGCGTCCGCTGCCACGGGGAGAACGGGGCCGGCACCGATGAACAGCCCGACCCGCTCGTCGGTGACCGCTCGATCAACCAACTCGCCGCCTCGATCGATGAGACGATGCCCGAGGACGATCCCTCGCGGGTGGACGCCAAGGCGGCCCGGCAGGTCGCTGAATACATTCACGGTGCCTTCTATTCGGCCGTGGCACGGGATCGCAATCGGCCCGCCCGCGCGGAGCCCTGCCGGCTCACGATGCGGCAGTACCAAAACACCGTGGCCGATCTGCTGGGAAGGTTCCGCGGCGGCCGACCCGGGGTCGATGACAGCCGTGGGCTGAAGGCGGAATACTTCCGGGGCCGGTCATTCGACCGGCAGGAGGGGCTGGTCTATGAGAGGGTCGACCCGCAGGTCGATTTCGACTTCGGCCTCGAGGGCCCCGACCCGGAGCAGTTCGAGCCGTATCGGTTTGCGATCCGTTGGTCGGGCTCGATCGTGCCGCCGGAAACGGGCATCTACGAGTTCGTGGTCCGATCGCCCCAGGCCGTCAAGCTCTCGGTGAATGGAAACTGGGATGAGCCTTCCCTGATCGATGCCATGGTCACATCCGCCGGCGTGAACGAGCATCGCGCCAGCCTGTTCCTGCTCGGCGGTCGTGCCTATCCGCTCCGGCTCGAGTTTTCCAAGGCGACCCAGGGCGTCGACAAGAACGGCGATCGAGACCCGACTCCGGCCTCGATCCGACTGCTCTGGAAACCGCCACACGGCGTCCTCGAGACGCTGCCCGAGCGCTGCCTGATTCCGCACGGCTGCGAACGCAGCTATGTCGTTCAGACACCCTTCCCGCCGGACGATAAATCGATCGGCTACGAACGGGGCACGAGCGTCTCGCAGGAGTGGTTTGCCGCCGCGAACGCCGCCAGCATCGAGGTCGCGGACATGGTTCTGAACCAGATCGAGCATCTGGCCCGGGTGAAGCGGGACTCTGGCGATCGGCCCGAGAAGATCCGCCGCTTCGCGACGACCTTCGCCGAGCGGGCCTTCCGGCGGCCGCTCTCCGACGACCTGCGGGCCGTCGTGATCGACCGGGCCTTCGACGAGGCCCCCGACCTCGACACGGGGCTCAAGCGATCGATCCTGTTCACGCTCAATTCTCCGCGGTTTCTCTGTCGGGGCATCGATGCAGCCGGTGTCGCGGATCCGTTCGAGACTGCCGCCCGGCTCTCCTTCGGCCTCTGGGATTCGATCCCCGATGACGCCCTTTGGAAGGCAGCGGAGAAAAACCATCTCTCCACGGTCCACCAGGTCAGGGCCCAGGCCGAGCGGATGGTCTGGGACCGACGAACTCGGGCCAAGGTCCGCGACTTCCTCTTCAGCTGGCTGCGGGTCGATCTCGGCCCCGAACTCAGCAAGGATCGTTCCCTCTACCCGGAGTTCAGCCCCGAGGTCGCCGCCGATCTGCGGACGAGCATGGAACTGTTCCTCGACGACGTCGTCTGGCGGAGCGGCGATTTCAGACGGCTGTTCACCGACGACGAAATCTTCCTCAATGGTCGGCTGGCCGGGCTCTACGGCGCCGACCTGCCGGCGGATGCCCCCTTTCGCCGCATCCGGCTCGACGAGGGCAGCCGCGGCGGTCTGATCTCGCATCCCTACATGATGAGCGTGCTCTCCTACTCCGGCGTCACTTCCCCGATCCATCGGGGAGTGTTTCTGGCCAGAAGCGTGATGGGAAACACCCTTCGGCCACCTGCCGAGGCCGTGGCACCGATTGCGCCGGAGCAGCACCCCGATCTGACGACCCGTGAGCGGGTGGCCTTGCAGACCCGGGCCGTTGCCTGCCAGACCTGCCACACGATGATCAATCCGCTCGGCTTCGCCCTCGAGGAATTCGACGCGATCGGCAGACACCGCCTCAGCGAGGGCAGCGGGCCGGCCCAGAAACCGATCGATCCCTCGGGGTCCTACCTTCCCCGGGAGGGGCCGCAGGCCTCGTTTCGGGGTGCCCGGGAACTGGCCGCCTACATTGCCACCAGCCCAGACGCCGTCGAGGCCTTTGTCCAAAACCTGTTTCATGCCCTTGTGAAACAGCCTGTCCGGGCCTGGGGGCCTGAAACGCTCGCAAACCTCTCGGCTGGGTTCGAGAAGAGTGGCTTCGATATCCGCCGGCTTCTGGTCGATATCATGACTGTGGCGGCACTGCCGCCGAAGGTCGATGTCGCCCAGGCCAATGAAAGGGAGACCCCTCGATGACCCGCTCCATCAGCCGTCGAGAACTGCTCCGCAGACTGGGTATCGGCTCGGCCGTGCTCCCGTTTCTGGGCAACCTTCCCAGCCTGGCCCTGGCGAACACCGCCGAACCGAAGCGGCGACTCGTGATCGTGTTCAGTCCGGACGGCATCGTGCGGAAGAACTTCTGGCCGGCGGAGCCCGGTCCGTTCACGACGCTCGGCCCGGTTGTCAGACCTGTGGATCTGCCGCCGATCCTCAAGCCCCTCGAGCCGTTCCGCGACCGACTGCTCACGCTCAAGGGGGTCCACAACAAGGTCAAGGGCGATGGTGACAACCACATGCGGGGCATCGGCTGCCTGCTCACCGGCATCGAACTCTTTCCCGGCAACGTTCAGGGCGGCGGCGACACGCCCGCCGGATGGTCGAGCGGTCACTCCATCGATCAGGAAATCCGCCGCCATCTCCAATCGCGGCCGGAGACGGCCACGCGTTTTGGATCGCTCGAGTATGGCGTGCTCGTGCCCAACAAGGCCGACACCTGGACGCGGATGGTCTACACCGGCCCGAACCAGCCCGTGGCCCCGATCGACGACCCCTACCAGATGTTTCAGAAGCTCTACGGCCAGCTGAAGGATCGGGAGAGTATGCAGAGCGTGCTCGATGAATTGCACGAAGACCTCGGCAAGGTCGCAAACGCCCTGCCGGCCGAGGACCGCCGGATTCTCGAAGAGCATGCGGCCCTCGTCCGCCAATTCGAGAAGGAACTCTCGGCAAGCCGGGGATCCAACGTCCATGCGGTGCCCACGATCGAGGAGGGTATCGTCGAGCAGAACGATCACATGCCGCGGATCAGCCGCAGCCAGATCGAACTGCTGGTCTCTTCGCTCGCCGCCGACTTCACCAGGGTCGCGACGCTCCAATACACCAACTCGGTCGGCCAGCCCCGGTTCAAGTGGCTCGGCGTCAACGAGGGCCAGCACGAACTCTCCCACGAGCCGAACAGCAACGAGGCCGCCCAGGAGAAGCTCACCCGGATCAACGCCTGGTATGCCGGCGAGGTGGCCCACCTCGCGAAGCGGCTCGCCGAGACGCCCGAGCCGGGGGGAACAGGCTCGCTGCTCGACCACACGACCATCGTCTGGACCAACGAACTCGGCGAGGGCAACTCCCACTCGCACGAGCACATCCCCTGGGTTCTGGTGGGCGGGGGGCTTGGGTTCAGGATGGGCCGCGCCGTGGAACTCTCCGGCGTGTCTCACAACCGGCTGCTCGTCGCCCTCGCCCATGCGATGGGCCAGACCTCGCTGGAGCGGTTTGGCAATCCCGACTACTGCGCCGATGGGCCGCTCACTGGCCTGACCTGAAGCCGCCCCGCGGGCCGAACTTTCGCGGGCGACCTGGCCCCTTCCCAGGTCCTCGTCCGGGCCCTCTTCCCTGCCCCGGCCCTTCTCCCCCGCGGCGTTTGTCGAACCGCCTCGGTCCGCGGGGTCGATCGTCGTCCGGCGGAGGCGATGCAAACGCATCCCCGTCGGGCCGAACGGCAGCAGGGGGCGCGAAGTGATGGAGAATTGCAGCCGCCACCTCGGTGGGCGTGTATCCCTGCTCGAGCAGCCGCTCGACGAGCTGGGTTCGCGGGGCGAACTCGCCGGCCTCGAGCGTGTCCCGGAGCCGCTCGAAGAGGGCATCCGACCGCCGGCTTTCGACGGCCTCGGCCGTGGGCACGTGCTCCCGACGGATCTTGACCTTGGTGAACCGCTCGATCGACTGCAGCTTGTAGATGCCCGCCCCGGAGACGAGCGTCACCGCCCGCCCCTTGCGTCCGGCACGGCCCGTACGGCCGATCCGATGGACGTAGTCTTCGGCGTCGTAGGGAAGGTCGTAGTTCACCACGAGTTCGAGGTCGTTGACGTCGATGCCCCGGGCCGCGACGTCGGTGGCCACGAGAAACGCGAACGCGGCCTTCTTGAAACTCCCCATCACGCGGGTCCGCTGGGCCTGGGCCATGCCGCCGTGGAGCCGTTCGGCAGAACAGCCTCGGGCCACGAGGGCGTCGGCGAGTTCCTCGACCATGTGCTGGGTGTTGCAGAAGATCACGCCGCTCTTCACGTCGTAGAAGTCGATCAGCCTGGCGAGGGCGTCGAACTTCGCATGGTGCCGCACCTCGTAGTAGACCTGGTCCACGAGCGGCGCGCCGCTGACGGCTTTCTGCTCGATCTTCACGGTTTTCGCGTCCCGCGAGTGGCCCCGGACGAGGGCCTGGATCGGCGGCGAGATCGTGGCTGAGAAGAAGACCGTCTGCCGCTTCGTCGGGGCCGCGGCGAGAATCTTTTCGATGTCCTCGCGAAAGCCCATGTCGAGCATCCTGTCGGCCTCGTCGAGCACGAGCATCCGCACCGCTGAAAGATCGAGCGTGTTGCGGGCCATGTGGTCGGTGAGTCGTCCGGGGGTGCCGACCACGATATGGGCCCCTCGCTTCAGTTCGGCGAACTGCCGCTCGTAGGAGGCGCCGCCGTAGATCGGCACGGACCGCAGCCCCTTTCGGAAGGCGGCGAGCTTGTGAACCTCGTCGGCCACCTGCGTCGCCAGTTCGCGGGTTGGGGCGAGGATCAGCACCTGGGTCGCCGCGATCGTCGGATCGACCCGCTCGATCGCCGGAATGCAGAACGCGGCGGTCTTGCCGGAGCCGGTCTCCGACTGGCCGACGACGTCGTGCCCCTCCATGATCAGGGGAATCGCTGCCGACTGGATCGGCGACGTCTCCTCGAACCCGAGCCGCTCGACGGCCTTGAGCAGGTCGGCGGAGAGGCCGAGCGAAGCGAAGGGCACGTGGCCTGGGCGGGCGGGTGATTGGTCGGATGAGTCGGCGGGACGGGCCACGGGTTTGGCCATCAGGGATCACTTTCAGGGAGGGGACGGACTCGGGGAGGCGACCGATCCTATCATCATTGGGATCGCGATCCGACCGGCGAAATGCGCTGCAATCGGCCCAGCCGGCAGGGTCGAGCGGGAAATCCGTCGGTCTTTCCCAGGATTTTTCGTTGTGCTTTCGTCCCTGACGACAACAATACTCTGTCGTTCGATCGTCCAATCAACCTTTTCTCCGAGATATCTCCTTGGCCACGTCCGCCGGTTCGCAACAGGCCACCAGCCACGGCAGCCTGATCAATCTCGTCCACTGGGAGTATCTGCTGCCGATCGGAGCGGTGCACCTGCTCGCCTGCCTGGCGTTCCTGCCGGCCTGCTTCAGCTGGTCGGGGGTTGCCCTCGCCCTTCTCGGCACGACCGTCTTCGGCACGCTGGGGATCAATCTCTGCTATCACCGGCTCCTCGCCCATCGCAGCCTCAAGGTTCCTCGCTGGCTCGAGCACTGTCTGGCGACACTCGCCCTCTGCTCGCTCGAGGACACGCCAGCCCGTTGGGTGGCCAATCACCGCCTCCACCACCGCCATTCAGACGAGCCGCCCGATCCGCACTCGCCCCGCGACGGGATCATCTGGTCGCACATGGGCTGGCTGTTTCGTCGGGCCCCGCAGCGGCGTTCAGGCTCATTCTTCGAACTCTACGCCCGTGACATCCTCGTCGACGACTATTATCGCTCGCTCGAACGGCATCCGACGGCGATCCTCTGGATCTATCTGGCCCATGCGATCTTGTTCGGCCTCGCCGGCCTGCTTGTCGGCCGCTGGGCGGGTGGCAATTGGCAGGCCGGCCTGCAACTCGCCGCCAGTTGGGTGGTCTGGGCCGCCTTCGTCCGAACCGTGCTCGTCTGGCACATCACCTGGAGCGTGAACTCGCTGACGCACCTGTTTGGCTACCGCACCTACGCGACCGACGAGGACAGTCGCAACAATTGGCTCGTCGCCCTGCTGGCGATGGGCGAGGGCTGGCACAACAACCACCACCATGACCCCGCCAGTGCCAGCGTGCAGCACAAGTGGTGGGAATTCGACGCCACCTACTACGTCATCCTGGTGCTCGAGCGGCTCGGCCTGGCCACCGACGTGATCCAGCCGCGACATGTGCGGAAGGCAGCAACCACGACCTCCTGACGGCCGGTTTCACATCGGGCAGATGGGGGGCGATCTGGCGAGCCTGGGTGGTAACCCTTTCGGGTTTGTGGCCGGGTTTGTCGAAAAACCGGTTCATCTCCTATCCTCTGGCCTCAGAACACGGTTTTTGTCACGGAGGACATCGACATGGTGCGATTGAAGACTCATCGGATCGAACTCGAGGCTCCTGGATTCCCGATTCGTTCACTCGCGCTGCTGCTCGGGTTCTGCGGTCTGATGCTCGCCGGCATCGCTCGCGCTGCCGAATCGACGGCCGCTGCGGTCGGTCCGATCGATCACCTGCTGACGATGCCGTATCAGCCACAGGGCCCGGTCGAGGGTACGCTCCGACTGGCAGGCTCTACCACGCTCCAGCAGGCTGCTGCCCAGTGGACTGCCGGCTTTGTGCGAATCCATCCGAAGGCCGTCTGCGAACTCGCCAGCCGAGGGTCCGGGGCGGGCTGGAAGTCGCTGGCTTCCGCTGCCACCGACATCGCGCTGATGAGCCGACCGCTCACCGACGCGGAGCGGACAACCTACGAGCGTGAAACCGGCCGCCGCATCGTGGCCATCGTGGCGGCCTTCGACCGCATGGTCTGGGTCGTCAATGCCACGAATCCGATCGAGAGGCTCCCCTGGTCGCCAGAGTCCGGGCTGCTCCGATCTGGTGCACAACCAACTGCAGCGACTCCCGCTGATGCTGTCACCGCATGGGGCAGCCTCGTGGCAGACCCGGCCTGGGCCGCCGTGCCGATTGCGGTCCACGGCACATCGATCGATCACGGCACCCGCTGGCATCTCGACCGGCTGCTGACGGGCACGGCAGCCTGTCCGATCAAGGTCGTCGAGCACGAAACGGTTGCCGAGGTGACGGAGGCCGTGGCGGCCGACCGGGGAGGCCTCGGCCTGATCGGATCGAACCACGGCAACTGGCCCGGTGTGAAGCGGATTCCGCTCGTGGTCTCCGCAGACCTCCAGCCCATGACCGATGTCGTCGCCGGTTCGGCCCGCACGCCCGACTGCCGTCCGCTGTTCGTCGTGGTGACGCTGCCGAAGGAGGGCGGGCTGTCGCCGCTGCAGCGGGAGTTTCTCGCATACATCCTCAGCCAGGCGGGCCAGCTCGACGCCGCCAAGGACGGCCTGCTGCCACTCTCCCGCTCCGAGATCCACGCCCAGCGTGAACTGCTTGGCTGGCCGGTGGAGCGATAGGGGTTGTTCACGCCGACGCGTTCGTTCGGAGAAGGCCATTCACAAGACGCGAAGCATGGAGCACAAGCGATGAGTTCCGTTTCTGGGAATCCTTGGATCAAAACTCTGGCCAGGCATGCGCCGAACCGGGGCATTCTGCTGGCTGCCCTGACCGCGTTTGTTCTCCGACAGCCAGTACTGGCCCAGGATGTTCGCTCACGTGATGCGACTGCCCCAGTCCCTGCCGCCGCCCCTGACCAGCCATTCGGCGTCTCCTACGACCCGGGCAACGCCCGCTACCTGCCGCCACAGCCACCGGTGCGACCTGGCAACTATTCGCTCGGCATCATGGCCCGCAACACGCCGACGGGGGTCGATGTCGTCCAGGTCAACAATGGCTCCGTGGCCCAGGCCTCGGGCCTCGAGGTCGGCGATGTTGTCGTGAACGTCGCCGGCTATCAGGTGGGCTACGTCGGGGACCGGCTCTACGATCTCGGCGACGAAGTTTCCCGCAGGGTGAACCCGGCCGGCCAGGTGCCGCTGCTGATCCGTAATCAACGCACCGGCGCGATGGTCAACGTGCCCGTCCAGTTCGGGGCAGCATCCGCCAGGGCGATCAGCGGCGTGCTCAGCGCCGAGGCGGGCGCCGTCGTCCCCTCATCTGCCGTTGTGACGATCCGACTGCTCGACGTCACGCAGCCCGAATGGACCGATGTCGCGCTGACCCAGGGACAGCTGCCCTCGCCGGTCGGGCTTCCCGCCTCCTACAGGATCGATCTGCCGGCCGTGCAGGCAAACCACCGCTATGCCGTCGATGCCCGGGTCGAGGAGGCCGGCCGGCTCCTGCTGAGGACACCAACCCCGGTCGCCGTCGCCTCCCTCGACCGCGACCAGCGGATCGATCTCTTGCTCTCGTCACGGGGGATCGCAGCACCGGCCCCGGCGGCCCTGCCGCCCCGGGATCAGGTGCAGCAGTGGATCCAGACCTACCTCGGCCGCCAGCCCTATCCCTACGAGGCCGACGTCTGGCTCGCCGATTTGCAACGCGGCAAGACGATGGCCGACATCCAGGCTGGCATCCTCAGCAGCACAGAACTCTTCGAGCGGCAGCGATCCAATCCCGACCTCTACTCGGCCGAGGTGTTCCGACTGATCTACGGCATGCCACCGAATCCCGCCCAGATGAACGACCTGCGTTC